>JBFKKF010000047.1:0-9093 GCA_041631355.1 Bacteriovoracaceae bacterium
ATAATTTGCTATTTGAGTAAGCCTGTACTGCCGGTGTATTTACATCCTCGCTTGCTCGGATGTATTGGATGATAAATCCCTACGCCAATAATTTGCTATTTGAGTAAGCCTGTACTGCCGGGATTTATTGGCAAAAAGAGCTAATAAGTGTATATCTCTAATAATACATACTTTAGGAGCTTTTTATGAGTGTACGAGTTAGATTTGCCCCGTCGCCAACCGGATATTTACATATCGGGGGAGCGAGAACGGCCCTTTATAATTATATTTTTGCTAAGGCCCAGGGAGGGAAATGTATTCTGCGTATAGAGGATACAGATGAACAAAGAAGTACTAAGGAATTTGAAGCTTCACAAATAGATGATATGAACTGGATGGGAATCACTTATGACGAAGGACCAATAAATGGTGGAGAGTATGGACCATATAGACAATCGGAAAGATTAGATATTTATCAAAAGTATGCAAATAATCTGTTGAATGAAGGTCTGGCCTTTTATGACTTTTGTACTGAAGAAGAGCTAGAACTCATGGCACAAAAGACAAAAGATGAAGGGGCTCCGCCCTACACTGGAAAGTGGAGAGATAAAGAGCATTGGGATGAAGCGAGAAAAAGAGTCGCAGCAGGTGAGAAGGCTCCGCTTAGGTTTTTAGTTCCAGATATAGATGTGGAATTTGATGACTTCGTTAGAGGAAATGTGAAATTTCCAAAAGGCACTGTCGGTGACTTTGTGATCATGCGCTCTAGTGGTGTTCCTACATTTAGTTTCTGTAATGTCATTGATGATCACCTTCATGGTATTTCTCATGTTATTCGTGGTGAAGATCATGTGAATAATACTTTAAGGCAAGTTCTTTTATATCAGGCCATCGGCGCAGAACTTCCTAAGTTTGCCCATGTTTCACTTTTGATTGGAAAAGATCGTCAAAAACTATCCAAAAGACATGGGGCAACCTCAGTTAGGCAATATAGGGAAGAAGGGTATCTTCCAGAAGCATTAGCAAATTATTTATGTTTATTAGGGTGGTCTCACCCAGATGAAAAAGACGTTTTTAAAATAGATGAACTGGCATCAGTTTTTACACTGGATCGGTTTTCAAAATCCCATGCAATTTATGATATTGAAAAATTGCAATGGATAAATGGTCAACATATTAAGCAAATGGACTTGGATGAGTTACATAAGCGCTGCTCAGAATTTATTAGTCATGATTTTTATGAACAACAATCAGTGCAATGGCAAAAAACCTTTTTAGGTCTTTTTCAAGATAAGATTCATTTGTTTCCGGAACTCAATTCTCACTTAGAAGAGTTACTTAAAGATTCTATGGACATGAATGATGATTTAAAAGAAATTATGTCTTGGGAAACCTCGCCAGCGATTAAAGATTATATTCAAGAGCAGCTAAATACAGTGAAGACAGACTATGTGAGTGCAGAACAATTTAGCGAGTGGATGAACTATTGTAAAAAAGAGCTTAAGATCAAAGGAAAGCCTTTGTTTATGGGGCTAAGAGGAGTTTTAACCGGACAAAATCATGGACCTGATTTAAAAGTCCTAATTCCATTAACTCCAGTTGAAATTTTGAAAAAAAGAGTTGCTAGTTTATGAGTGAAAATAAAATAAATACTTGGGCCGAAACAAAGGTTCCTACGAATAAAAAAGAACATAGAAATTTCATAGAAAATATTATCGCCAAAGATCTGGATGAGAATACTCATGATGGTTGGGTGATCACCAGGTTTCCTCCTGAACCAAACGGGTATTTACATATTGGCCATGCTAAAGCCATCTGTCTAAACTATGGACTGGCCTGGAATAATGCTCCGAAGTCAAAATTTCATTTACGCTTTGATGATACAAATCCTGAGAAAGAAGAAACAGAATATGTTGAATCGATTAAACGAGATGTGAAGTGGATTGGTGCTGACTGGGGAGAAAATATGTTTTTCTCTTCTGATTACTTTGAAAAGCTATATGAATTTGCTCTGGAGCTGATTTATAAAGGTCTTGCCTATGTGGATGATCAAAGCCCTGACGAAATTGCTAAAAATAGAGGAAGCTTTGAAAAACCAGGAATAAATTCTCCATACCGAGATAGATCAGTTGAAGAAAATTTAAAATTATTCAATGAAATGCGTGAAGGAAAATATAAAGACGGTGAAAAAGTCCTAAGAGCAAAAGTTGATATGGCGTCTGCATTTATGTGTATGCGTGATCCAATTATGTATCGAATAAAGCACGCTGAGCATCACAGAACGGCAAATAAGTGGTGTATTTATCCTATGTATGATTATGCTCACGGGTTAAGTGATGCCATTGAAGGAATTACCCATTCTCTTTGTACCCTTGAGTTCCAAGATAATCGAAGAATTTATGATTGGTTTGTTGAAAATGTTTCAACACCTTCCCGCCCTTATCAATATGAATCCGCACGACTTAATCTTGATTACACCATAATGAGTAAAAGAAAATTACTCCAACTTGTAAAAGAAAAGCATGTTTCAGGATGGGACGATCCGAGGATGCCTACGATCTCTGGTGTGAGAAGAAGAGGTTATCCTGCGAGGGCCGTGAGAAATTTCATGGAGCAGATTGGAGTGGGAAAACAAGACAGCGTAATTGAGCTATCCATTCTAGAAAACTGTGTACGAGATGAATTAAATAAAACCACCAAAAGATGTCTTGGAGTACTAGAACCACTAAAAGTGACTATTACAAATTGGGAAGGGGAGGATAAGGTTATTGATGCTCCATTTCACCCTCAAGATGAAAATTATGGTAGCCGTAAGCTTAATTTTGGCAAAGAATTATATATTGAACAGTCTGACTTTTTATTAGATCCACCAGGCCCTAAAAAATGGTTTAGATTGGGGCCGGGAAGATCTGCACGACTAAGATATGGTTATGTTATTACCTGTGATGAAGTGATTCAAGATGAGAGTGGAAAAGTCACTGAGTTAAAATGTACTTATCACGAAGACTCTTTTGGAGGGCAACAACCAGCTGCCTTAGAAAAAAAGGTTAAAGGTATCATTCATTGGGTTAATGCTAAGGATGCTAAAGATGTTGAAGTTCGCTTGTATGATAGACTTTTCAAACATGAAAACCCAGCAGCAGCGGAAAACTTTTTAGATGAGCTTAACCCTGATTCTTTAAAAATAATTACAGCAAAAGTGGAACCGTTCTTGGCCAATATTAAAGGTGGAGAGCAAGTTCAATTTGAAAGAACTGGCTACTTCACAGCGGACACAGAGCTATCTAGGGATGGTGCTCCAGTTTATAACAGAACAGTTTCTTTGAAAGATTCATGGGCGAAAAGATAATTACTCAGAGCTGACGGGAGTGAGTTGAGAGAAATATTTCTTGATCTGAATCATTTCAAAATTGATATCTCTTATATTCTTTGTGATATAGTTAATATCTTCTTGAGTTACTTCAGTGTCGAAAAGAATACTTCCCATTTTATAGTTCACTACTTTCATTAGTCTTTCTAGGAGCTGTCTATTTAGGTATTCTAGAGACTTTGAAATTGATAGTTGAAGTAACACATTTCTCTCAAAGGGCTTTGGAATATATCCGGAGATTCCGTATTGTGCACAGTCTTTAATTGCTTCTTCATCTAAAAAACCACTAATCATTATAATTGGTATTAAAGGATTTGATTGTTTCACTCTCTTTATAAGTTCCACTCCTGTAATACCTGGAAGGTTTTTATCTGTAAGTATTAAGTGGTAACTTCTGCGCTTTGATTCTGTAAGCTCTAAAAAACTGTTTGCACTAGAGTATCCATCAACCTCGAATCCTACTTTTTCTAGACTAACCTTAACAATATCTAATAAGTCTTCCTCATCTTCTATATAGGCTACTTTTACTTTAGTTTTAAGTTTTGGGATAACAAGCTTAGCGGGCTTGTGTTTACTAGCTTCTGTGCTAACTTCAGGGGGAGATGGATTACTGTTATTTTTAGTGCTAAAAGAAGGCGAGATTTGGGAGGGGAATATATAATCTCCATTAGCTTCGATAAATTTATTAATTTCATCACAAAAGTAAAGAAGGGTTACTTCAGATTTATTGTCAAACTGCATTGCCGAAACCATATCTTCGCAATGATGAGCATACCTTGTAAGGTTATCTAGCTCTAGCATGCCGGCAGTCCCCTTAATATTGTGGAGTTTTTGCATAAATACTTTCTTAACATCAATGAAGTTTTCTTTCGACACTGAAAGAGCTATTGATTCAAGTAACTTTACAATTTCTGCTGTCTCAAATAAAAATTCATTTTGTTCTGTGTTCATAAAACCTCCACTATATTGCTATGGCGTACTCTTTTTCATTATAGTAATTAAAAACGATAACAAAGCAGCAGCCTACACTTATTTCTTTATAGGCAAGTAGCGCATTCATTGACTGTAGCGCTTTTCTGCTGATAGAGAGCCCAAGTCCTGTGCCTTCTTGCTCCTTAGTTGTAAAGAAAGGCTTAAATAGATCTTTTGGGTCATCAACCTTTATGCCAGGACCATTATCAGAAAATGAAATGGCAAACTTTCCATGGTAATCAAATGTTTTAATAGAAATTATTTTATCATCTTGACCACTTTCGATAAATGCATCTTTAGAATTGGACACTAGATTAACCAAGACTTGTTGCATTGCCGTTTTATTCATAGGGAGGACTTTGTTTGGAACGTCTACATCAAATTGAATTCGATGAGATGATAAGGTGCTCAGTGATAGCTCAATTGTTTGGGAAACAATTTCTTTTAAATCTAAGTTTTCTACCTTTAAGGATTTATCTTGCTTTGCGTAGGATTTTAGATTGAATACGATGTCTTTAATTCTCTTAATAGCATAATTAGACTTTGTAACAAGAGCTTTTACCCGCTCAGAGTTAGCGTTATCAAACTCTTGTGAGATTTCTTCTATTTCGGATAAATGCATCCCAACAATGGCGAGAGGGTTATTGATTTCATGTGATACACCAGCTGCCATCTTCCCAAGAGCAGCAAGTTTAGATTGTTGCTGTAGCTTTATCTTATCATTGTGAATTTCCTCAATTGCGCGTTTATGCTCAGTCACATCGAGTGCAAATTTGATAATTTTCACAATTTTACCATCTTCATCTCGAATAGGATTATATGAGCCTCGAATCCATACTCGCTCTCCAGTCCGAGTAAGTCTCTCAAATTCTCCTGTTTTAAAGTGTCCTTCACGAAGATCATTCCAAAAACTCTTATATTCATCAGACTCTACTGTCTCAGTTATTGCTAGTATTGAGTGATGATTTCCTATCAGCTCATTTTTGGTATAACCTAAAATATTCAGGAAGTTTTGATTAACACTAATAATATTTCCTTGGGGATCGAATTCAATTACCGCATTAGATTTATTAATAGCTTCTAGTTGCCTTTCATATTCAACAAAGATTCTTTTTTCAATAGTGATATCCTGAGCAAACTTTATCACCTTAATAGGACTTCCATCATTATCAAAAATAGGGTTGTAGGATCCTCTAATCCAGATTTCTTTTTTTAGTCTGGTTTTTCTTTTAAACTCACCAGATTGAAAAGAACCTCTCTTAAGCTCATCCCAAAAAAAGTTATATGCTTCTAAGTCACTAGTGTCATTAAGTAGCATTTTGTGGTGATTTCCTACAAGCTCCTCTGGTTCATAAGAAAAGATTCGGCAAAAATTCTCATTAACTTCCTCAATAACACCATCCATATCCATGATAAGTAGAGCATTTGATCGACTTATTGCCTGGTTTTGTTGTTCTAGGAAAATTGAACTTTGCTTTTGATCTGTAATATCGAGAGCGAACTTTATTATCTTACACACCCTACCGTGCTGATCAAGTACTGGATTGTAACTTCCATTAATCCAAACGGTGTGCCCAAGGCGGTCAATGCGACTAAACTCACCCGCAACAAATCGACCATTTTTCAAATCATCCCAGAAAGATTTATATTCTCGAGAATTTTTAGTTTTTTCAGTAACAAGTTTAGAGTGGTGAATATTAATTAATTCGCTTTTGTTATAGTTAAAGATCTTGAGAAAATTATCGTTAATAAAGGTAAAATTTCCATTAATATCAAACTCAGCGATTGCTGTTGATCGATCAATGGCCAATGCAACTTGATTATCGTCAATACCAAGCACGGTGTTATTACCTTTAAAGTTCGGGGCATTCAGTTTGTTATTTTTATTCATCGTTTACCTTAATTTGGTTACCAATTAGTATACTGTCTAAACGGTAATTTATAGCAGGTTGGCAAGTGAACAATCGTTTAACATTTAATAGATATAAAATAAGTTTTTGAAAATACGAAAAAAAAGCCCCTCAATGAGGGGCCTTATATAATCCTGAGAATGTTATGATTATTTACTGTCTGGCTTGAACCAACAAAGTGGTCTAATACCAATTGTATCACCAGAATCTCTGTAACATACACCTACAGCTTCATCATCTTGGTCAACATCTACCATGTCACTGATTTCGCAAAGTGCACCTTGGAAATAAGTATCTAGTCTACATTGTGTAGCTGGGTGATTATGATCTGTCTTTCTAACAACTTTTGTGTCCGGAGTTGTGAAATCTGGTGAAGTGTTTGATCTTCTTAAGTCTTGGAAAAGCTTTGCAGTACTCATCCCTGCCATTGCCCCTCTTTGACAAATAAGTCTTTCTTCTTCTGTGGAAAACTGATCAGCACATTTATTTACTACGATTTCAGGAACGTCCATTTTAGCTAAGACTTTAGCATTATCTTCGTTTCTAAATGTTTTTCTTAAACACTTAAGAGTTGCAAAATAGTCAGCTTGCCCTTCGTTAGAAGCCCAAGTGTTTCCAAACCAAGAACCTTTCTTAGGTGCTCCACCGATATGGTGACCAATTTCGTGACAAACAACTAGTGCAAATCCGTCCTCAGTAATTGCTTGATGTCTTGCAAGACCACCAAACATTGCAACTTTCCAAGTTCTTCCTGATCTCATTGCATAAGCATTAACTGTTCCATCACTCCAATTTCTCTCAACTCTTAGCTTTCCACCTTGAGCTGAAACAATCGGCTCATAAATGTCTACTACTTTGTCAATAACAGCATTGAAAGTAGCTTCATCCATACTATTGATTGATTTGTCGTTTACCGAAATCCACATGTCGTTTTCAGGTAAGATTCCTTCTTTTCCATCGATTGTACAATCAAAGCTTGAAACTGTAGCTAGAAGCGATACAGTTGCGATAATTAGTTTAAGCATACATCCTCCGTGATTTTAATTTCCATCTAAATCTAATATTTTCTTTGTTCTTCATCTTACTTGATGAGCAACATTAATTTTTTCTATTTTTTTTAAAGCTGTCTAGAAAATAGGCTTTATGTAAGTTAATGTTTGAAAAAGCTTAGATTTTAATCAGAATTTGCTGATCTATTAATCAATCAAGGGGATAATGCCATGTATAAACTGATATTCTATGTTCCAAAGGATAACGCAGAAGTGGTGAAGGAGAGTATTTTTGCTACTGGTGCCGGATCAATCGGAAATTATTCCCATTGTGCCTGGGAAACACTAGGCACCGGACAATTTAAGCCTCTTCCTGGTGCAAACCCCTCTATTGGGGGGATCAATCAAATAGAAAAAGTCATAGAGTTAAGGGTAGAAATTCTTTGCAAGGAAGATAATATCAAGACAGCAATTCAAGCCCTTAAGAGCTCTCATCCTTATGAGGAGCCCGCTTATGAGATTGTAAGTATTGAAAATGACAAGTTTCCGAGTTCCTGACTAAAGTATTTCGACCATTTCCCGATAAGTTAATGAATAATATAACAAGGGAACAGGTGTGTTCAAAGCATTCATTATTTTTACTTTTTCTATCTCTCTAGTTTATGCAGATGATCTTTTTGAGAAAAAAGAATTTGAGCGCCCATTGCGTGAAGTCTCAATAATAGTGACCGATACGGGATATTATCCCAATAAAATTATGGCATTTAAGGGAGAGCGGGTACGGTTTTTTGTTACCGCTACAGGAGAAAAATCCAAATGCTTTATATTGCAAAAACATGAACTATTTTTGTCGGCGGACCAAGGTAGAGTTAATGAGGGAGAAGTCGATGCGGATAAACCGGGAAGGTTTAAATTCTTCTGCCCTTCAACTAAGCATGAGGGATATTTAACGGTATATGAAAAATTTAAAGAAGAAGTAAAACCTGAAAAGGTTAAAAGAGATGTGGCCAGTGAAAAGCCAAATTACTGGTTGCCAAGGAATTATGACTAATGAGTGATTTTTTAAGGGACGTCCTCGATTCACAATTATATCCGATTAAGGATCTTTTAGATGATCCTGAGGTGTCGGAAATTATGATTAACGGGCCCCATGAAATTTTCATTGAACGTGGGGGACTGATATTAAAGGCACCCAATAACTTCCCAGATGAGCACACATTGCGTGCGGCGATGATCGCAATTGCTCGAAGTGTAAAAAGAAATTTAGATGATGATAATCCAAGACTTGATGCGAGACTACAAGATGGCTCCCGGGTTGCGGTAGTACTTGATGGGCTGTCTAAATGTGGAACTATTTGTGCTATAAGAAAATTTAAACAAGAAAAACTAGGATTAACAGACCTAGTGAAATTTGGATCAATTTCCTCTGATGCAGCAAGATTTTTAGATCGTTGCATGTATCTTGGGATCAATACATTAGTAAGCGGGGGAACTGGATCTGGGAAGACCACAATGCTTAATATTTTGGGATCAAAAATGCCGGACACTCAACGACTATTAGTTATTGAGGATTCAGCAGAATTGCAAATAAAGTCAGAGCACGTGGTTCAGCTCGAGGCCCAAAAAGCTGACCCTGCCGAGGGAAAGATTGAAGTAACCATTCGTGAATTAATGGAATCAGCGCTGAGACTTAGACCTGACAGAATTATCGTTGGAGAAGTTAGAGGCCCTGAAGCATTAGATCTTTTAAACGCAATGGGGACAGGACATGATGGGTCCATGGGAACAGTGCACGCCAACGGACCAGAAGAAGCATGTACTAGAATGGAAACTCTTTGTATGATGGGGGAAACTAAAATTCCTGCAGATGCCA
>JBFKKF010000048.1:0-9092 GCA_041631355.1 Bacteriovoracaceae bacterium
AAAAGAAAGCAGGGCCAGTAAAGCCCCCCAGATATTATTAATTTACTCTAAAGTTCAGGAACTGAGGTGAAAAACCCGATAGCATTTTTGTATGCCACTCGTAGTTCTGAATACACCCACTCAAGCCTTTGAGTCCCATCCTCTTCTAATTGTTCGATCTGCCAAGGCTGCCAATAAAACACACTAGATTTAATATAATAACAATCCGCTGTGAATTGATTCTCGGAATAATCACTATATTTATAGACTTCCTGACAGGTATTATCCTGGCCCATAATTTGATCTGCCCATCCATCAATTTTCATTGGAGCTTTGGTAAATTTTCTATCAAGTACCATTGGATTGCTATCTAAGTTCATATAAGGCGCTATATGAAACCACCATTTATACCTTACAGATCGGATAAATTTCTTAGTAAAAAATAGCCAAATTTTTCCAGTTTGAATTCTTTGTCCTTGATAAAATTGACGATAAAGCTCCCAAGACCATACATGGGCCCTATTGTAACACTGAGAACGTCCTCTGGTATCTCTTCTCATGGTATTAAAATAATAATTTAATGTATCTTCCGATTCAAAATTTGTGACATAAGAATTTTGTAAGGAAGGATCAGGATTAAAAATCTTTTCCTCAGAGTATTTGGTCTTATAAAAAAGCTTCTTTGAAATAAACTTTATATTACCTATCAGCTCTCTTTGATTAACAGACTCTATTGCCTCTTTGTTTTTCTTGGGCCTAACCTCAATCTCTACCAGTCGCTTGCTCTTAAGAGCTTTAAACGCTAAAGCTTGGAGTTCTGCATTGTCTGGACTTATCTCATAAACAACACCGTCTGTTGCATATACCAAATAATTTGTTACCTCCTTATCGGGCATATCAATATCAACAATCCCTACCGAATCAGCAATGGCCAGGTTGATCCAAAGTGCACTAAGAATTAAGACAATAGACAATATCGATTTTTTCAAGAAATCCCCCTCAGTTTATATTTCTCAATTAGAAAATATTTACTGAGGGGGTTAACTAGTGACAATTTATATACTCAAATTTGTAAAACTTGCATAGGATTCGTCAAATGACGCACGGCTTATCTTATAAATAACATGTCGTAGTAAGTTGGAAGTGGCCAATACTCTTCCGCCACGTTCTCTTCTAGGTATGCAATTTCATCCGCAATTTCTTCTGATAGTGGAAGAAGTTCGTGAGCAATTTTTTCAGCATCAGAAATCTCCTCACCAATTCCCTCAAGAGATTTCGCTAATCTATTAGTTTTCTCATAAAGACTACTAACTCTATCATTAAGTTCGGTTAATAAAATCTTATCCACTTTTGCATCAACACCAACTTCATCCTGCTTATCGATTGAGTTTGCAAGAATTCCTTTAAATTCGATTGCTGCTGGTAAGATATCTTTATGAATCATGTTAATTAAAGTTCTAAATTCGATTTCTCTGTGTTTACAGTATCTCTCAACTCTAACATTAAATCTCATTTTTAATTCATTATCAGAATAAATTCCAAGGTCTGTTAAAAAAGTATTTGCTTTTGTATCGGCAATTACTTTTAAGGCATCTGCTGAAGTTCGTAAATTTGGTAATCCTCTTCTCGCAGCTTCTTCTTCCCACTCTTTGGAATATCCGTCACCATTGAAAACAACATTTTTACAATTATTATAAAGATCTTTTACGATATCCAACAAGATCGCATCAATTTCTTTACCGTCAGACTTCTCTTTTTCAATTCTTTTATTCACTTCATTAAATACTGATGCAACCGCACCATTAAGTACTGTTAGTGGGATACCAACGTTTTGAGATGAACCAACAGCTCTAAATTCAAACTTATTACCTGTAAAAGCAAATGGTGATGTACGATTTCGATCCGTATTATCTTTAACTAATCTCGCTAACTGATCTGCACCCAAGTCTAAAAACGCAGTTCCGTTATCGGTATAAGTTTCTCCAGATGCATAGGCTTCCAAAATCTTATGTAAAGTATCACCTAAAAAGACTGAGATAATACTTGGAGGGGCTTCATTTGCCCCTAATCTATGATCATTAGAATGAGAAGCAATTGCAGTTCTTAATGAGGCTCCATGCCTGAAAACCGCTTCACAAATAATTGAAACAACTGCCAAGAACCTAGTGTTTGTATGAGGCTTGTCAGTTGGCTCAAGAAGATTTCCATACTTAGAGTTAGACATAGACCAATTCAAGTGTTTACCGGAACCATTGATTGCTCCAAATGGTTTTTCATGTAGTAAACATACAAAATCATGCTTAATCGCCACTGCTTGTAAGACCGCCATCACTGTTTGGTTTTGATCAGCAGCTTTATTTGCTTGCTCAAATACAGGGGCTAATTCAAACTGACCTGGAGCAACTTCATTATGTCTTGTCTTGGCCGGAACTCCCAATCTATATAATTCCACCTCAACCTCTTGCATGAAGGCCATAACTCTTTCAGGAATGGTACCAAAATAGTGGTCTTCTAATTGTTGGTTACGAGAAGTAATCGCTCCAAACAATGTTCTTCCTCCCATAACAAGGTCTGGTCTTTCAAAGTAAAGACCTTTATCCACTAAAAAGTATTCCTGCTCACATCCACATGTAACATCAACACTATCATACTTATCATTTTCTCTATTTGACTCACTTGTTAGATTTAAAAACTCCGTAGCCGCTTTTGATAATTGGGTAACTGATCTTAGAAGAGGTGTCTTAATATCGAGTGCATCTCCATGATAAGAAACAAACGCCGTCGGTATCGTTAGAGTTTTTCCATTTTCATGAGTTCTCAAAAAGATTGGCGATGTTAAATCCCAAGACGTATAACCTCTTGCTTCAAAAGTTGATCTTGTCCCACCATGAGGAAAAGAAGATGCATCTGGCTCCCCTTGAATTAATTGACTGGCAGATAATTTCTCAATAGGTTGACCTTTTTCAATTGATAAAAAGGCGTCGTGCTTTTCAGCAGTTGATCCTGTGAGGGGTTGAAACCAGTGAGTGAAGTGAGTTGCCCCCTTACTTGAAGCCCAGTTTAAAACTGCATTAGCAAATTTCTCTGCAAGATCTTTGCTTAATTCTTTTTTCTTACTTAAAACATCTAAGATATCTTGTTTATCTTGCTTTGTAAGTATCTCTGATTTTTGAAAATCAAAAACGTTTTCCCCGTAGTATTCACTCACTCTTAGTGGATGCCCATTAATATCACTTGGAACATCAAATTTACGTGTTGGAATTTTAAATGTGTTCAGAATTGCATTCGCTCGAATTGCCCTAGTCATTTTCTTACTCCTTGAATCACTGAGGTGCTTATATAGTTTGCTTACATTATAGCTGAAAAATTAGTTTTTCATATGTTAAATTTAGCTTCTGGAGCAAATAGTTTAATAATGTCCAATAATGCACAGGGAAGATTTCTTTTACTCCAGTAAAGAGATAAAGTACTTATTAGTTCTTGATTGATTTGGTCCTCTTCCTTGTTTCTAGAGTCTCTTTTTAAGTACTCTTTTAAATATGTCCCGCATCTACCTTCTTCGCTAACATGTGCCTCTTTTGGGTTAAAGGCAAGACATCCATAAGGTTTATACTCTGGTGCAATGCTACAGCCCAGACTGTGTTCTTTAAAAAAGGGGCAGGTATAAGATCTTCTAAACTCTGAGTTTTTACCAGTGTGGATTTCATAGCTTAAACGATACTTATTAACTGTATACTTTAAATCATCGACTAATCCCTGGTCTATTCTGTTTTGATCTCTCAAATAGAAATAAACATCCAATGCCTCTAGTGGGCTCACCTGCATTGAGTTGTATAGATAAGTACAACAATGTCCGGAACAGCTCTGACAAGAATGATCAGACGAGTTTAGTTCATCCATCAATTGCAAAAATTCAGCTCTTCTAAGCTCTGCGCTCAGTCTCTGTTGGACTTCAAGCGCTTTGGCTTCCAGTTCGGGGTCCATGCAGTTTTTTCCTCCAGCAAGGCTAACTCTCAAATGTTTGTGGGTAGCTCCGATAGCTATTGCATAACACAAAGTTACATATCAAGGGAATCTTATATGAAAAATATCGTAGGTATTTGCACAGTTTTACTGCTTAGCTTTAATAGTTATGCCTCAAGTGAGCATTTTTCGGAATATATTGAACAGGCAGATCATAAAATTCAAAGTACAGGAACAGTAAAAGTTGGCCTCAGCTCTAGTTTAAGCATTGAAGTCTTTACAAGAAACTTCAGAAAAAGCGATAAAATGAAGCTTGCTGCCGCCATAGAAATACTTAGAGACGTCATGAACTCTAAGGAGTTCAAGCATGAAGTTCTAAATTTTACCTATCAAGGAAAAACCCAGTTTAATCAAAATAACGACATGACTAATCAGGAAATTTATGAGCATTTGATGACTGGAGCCGAAGTTTTAAATCCAGTGGTTGATCATGTTATGAATTTTGATTTAACAATGTATCGAAGCCTCAATCCCTTTAGTAAGGTTAAGGGCTATACTAAGCCAGATACAAATCGTATCTGGATTCACTCTAAATTCTATCGTAGAAGAAGTTGGACCCCTATTGACGTTGCTGCAAATATGGCCCATGAATGGGTACATAAGATGGGATTTGGTCATGATTACTATTATGATGAAAACAGACCTTACAGCGTTCCTTATGGAATTGGCGGAATTGTTACCAAGGTTGCAAAGCAATTGGGTTATTAATTTCAAAAACTTATAAGTAATAATCTCTGTCCTATAAGTAAATTTTACATAAAATCTGCTCATGAAAATTGTTTTTCCAGATTAGTGCTATACTTCTTAAAGCATAATATGGAGAACTCATATGAACTTGAAACGATTTACCATAATTTCAAGAAATGAAGGTCAACAAAGCGACGATAAAACCACGATGTTAATCAATTTGGAACATATCGTCTCAATTAAACCAATTAAATTAACCACCTCCAATCGAGATGTTATTGATGGCTATTGGATCAGACTGTCAAATGGTAAGAAATATCGGGCGATACAGGTTCCAAAAATTATCTTGGAAACAATGGATGAAGATCTATCCGCGATTAGAATAAACGATGAAGCGGTTCATTCACTGAACTATCAATAACCAATTTTATTCCCAAGGATCCCCCTCTGGTTCACATTCGATTGTTGGGTCTCTTAGACATTCTTCACATTTAAAGGGGTGTTTTGCTGCATTTTCAGAACTCTCACCTATGGTCTTAAGCATCGTTGAAACTGTGGTTCTCGAGATATCTGCACTCTTATTCTTTCTTAAAATAAACCTAACAAACTTCCAAATAGACTTAAACTGATCAACCTGAGGAACTTCTCCGTACTTAACTAGGTATTGAAAAATAGGTTTTGCTAATAATTTTGCAAGCATTTTATTATTAACCCGTCCCTCAACAAGGGCAATAATCGCACCTTTATAAACACCATAATAAGCCTCTAGGACCTCATTTTCTCTTCTTGAGTTCCAAGCATCTATATTATTATTTTGGTCTAGGTCAAATCTTAATAAGGTAGACTCAACATTTAAAAGTCCCGCAAAAACAGCAAATGCATCATTGGGTCTTAAGTACACTTCATCAGTGTCTTCCTCATCGTAGTACATACATGAGCGCGTGAATGACTCTGTTTCGGTTATAAATTTCATATAGGATTTTGACTCCAATACAGATGAGTCCTGTGGAATGTCACTGATTAACTCTTGAAGATATTCGTAAAACAACGGCATATAATCTGCCAAAGAACGCCCATCGCCAGGAATCTGAGATTCAATCACATTAATAAAGTTTTCCCTAAAACAAGTTGGAGCAATTCTTTGGTATGAATCCAAGTGATCTTGACAATATTCAACCATCGTTGCTGTAAAAAAGTCCTTTACTTCCAATGCAGTTAAAAGCCCAATAATAAACTCTGTGGTCTCTGGGACTTCCATGCAAACAGAGTCAGTGACACATCCATCTGATTGATATTGAAAAAGTGTTGACATCAAAACAAGGTTATCTGCCACTCCAGCTACCTCGCCGCCACCTTTACGTCCGATAGTGATAATTCCTTGATCTTTAAGAAACCATTTAAAGTCATCAATCAAAGTCACTGTTTGAGAAAGAGTCATATCTGCCCCTCCCCGGGCCTTGTCATTTTCACGGCCATAGTAGAGCATCACTTTCTTAACTAGAAACTCCATAACAGAAATTTGAAAATAAGCATTAGGATTTCTTCGGTGATCAAAAGTATAAAAAGGAACGGTAAAGCTACCCTTTACAAATTTATAGTTATGGACAATCTCGCTAAATTCTTTCAAGATTTTCTCTTCTAAGGAGTCTTTAACTGGAAAGTCTGAGAAGTCATGAGTTATAGGTTTAGTATCGTTTAATTCATCTTTATAGAATTCATAAACTCGATAAAATAAATTTCCTCTATTAAGAATTGAAAGAGACTGTTCTAGTAATGAAGTTAAATCTTTAGCAAGAAATAATTCAGAGCTATCTCCTAGTAAGATTCCTTTAAGTAACATTAGCTCTTTAGGGTATTTCGAGATATCCACAGGAAGAGCGTTAGGAGCGGTAACCACAAAAACATTAATTAAATCATAAATTGAAAATAAGACTTCATCGGAGTCTTTTGGATATTTTAATATTTGTTCAAAAGTATAGATATCCTGTTCAAAGATTTTAACTAATGTTTCTTGTTCATTCTCAAAAACATAGCGATCCATTTTTACTAAATCAAATGCAATCTGGGCAATATAAGGAATGACGTCTAGTGCCTCAGCGAACTCTAGGTGGTTTAGCTTCCATGTTTCTCCACCGAGAAAAACTTTTTTCAAAAACATCAAACTTCTGATTTTTTCCAGATTTGAAATGCTTCCCTGAAAGAAATTGAATAAAAATTTCTCAGTATTGATTTCATCCACCTGTTCTCGTCGTGGAACGTAGATTTCTCTAAGCTTTTTAGTAATTAATCCTAACTCGTTAAAGACAATATCTCTTTCCCTGACATGCCTTGAGTAATTGACTCGATCTGGAGATTTGAAATACTTATATGACTTCCATATATGTTGATTAAATACGATTAGAAAGTCTAATAACACGTCAACATCAGACCTTTTAATGTACTCTCGTTCTGTTCCTCTGATGATAAAACTTAAATCAAAAACAGAATCAATGATATCAATAACCTTCTGGTCAACATCAAATGGTCCATTGACCAAGAAGTCTTTTAGCACATTTTTTGAGATATAATCTACTCGATCCGTCTTAACGATATCCATAAAAAGATTGAGTTTATCCTTAAGACAGACAATCTCTCCTTTAATATTTTTTTCTAAGATATAGCTAAAGGCGGTTATATCTAAATCACAAGTGGCCAGTTGACTCAGCTCGGTCTGTTGGGTTTCTGACTTCTCCTGCATGAACAAGTCACCACACGCACTAAGTCCAAAGAGTCCTAATATTATCAGTATAATTTTAAGCATTCGTCTCCCAATTAAAGAAAAAATCTATTCTCTTAATTGTATCCTCTCCAGTATCATTTTTCACTGTACCAAATTTTACCGGGAAAATCGCTTAACATCGGTTAAAACCTAGTAATAAAGTCATCCTTAGCTTGTTACGTTGCATTGTGTAAAAAGTTCACAGAGTCCTGTAACTCTAGTCGCAATGTGTTATTATCCAAATATGAAAATAAAATTATTGCAGCTATTTACCTTATGCACCCTAGTTCTTGTCTCAGTGAACTCTTTTGCTCAAGAAACACACACGCCAACTTATAAATGTACTCACCCACAGACTCAAAAAGTTTTATATGTTTTGATTGGAAACGAATTCCCTCAAATCCCAGACTTAGGCTGGAAAGATGAGGTCCACCTGGCCACAGCTGAGGAATATCTTCATTTAGGTGGTGCTGCTGAGGAAAATAAATATATTATCCAAACTCAAGATACCTACGGTCTAGAAACTCAGGTCAACTCTTATAACAGATCAATTATTCTCAATTATGATAGCTCTCTTGAAATCTATGAAGATAGTGTTCTAATAAGTGACCTAGACTGCATTAAACAACTGGGTGTTGATTAATCCTAAATAAATTCAATACTTTAAATACGACCGCTAAGTAACCATCTGTTTTTACATACCCTACTGCCAATAAAGCTTGGCGAAGTCACTCCAAAGAACCAGGCCCTGACTCAAAAAGTTGTCTGTTATTTCAGGTACTTATATTTTACGCAAAACAACCGATTATACTAATGAGCAAAGTACTTGATTAGTATATTGGGGGGATTTAATTAATGAAACAATTAGGAGTTATTGTAAAAGGCTTATTAGTTAAATATGGATTTAACTCGGCTTTTGCTATTTTTTCTAGTGCCGCTGTCATTTACGGGGTGGTAGAAAATATCCCCTCCCCAAAACAAGTTGAAAAATCTGTAAGTTCCTCCCCCTATGTAAGGCAAAAACTTGATTTAGGGCAGCTAAGTGCTGGAGCAGAGATGTCATCCGCTTTTGCCGCCAGAGAAATTGCTTCCAATCAAATCATTCACAACCTCCCCATGTACCAGAAAGCTATATCAAAAGTAAAACAGGCAAAAAACAGAAAGCTTATAAAGAATCCTTTCAAGAAATTAAAAATGAGAGCTGATAAACCCTCTCTTCTAAGTGAGCGTCAAGGCACACCTCAAAACCCAGCGGTCAATAACTCCCCAAATAATAGCGGCTCAGGTAGTGAAGGCCCAGGTAATAATGGTAATTCGTCAGCTACAGGAAGTAATGTCTCCACTATTGGTGATGAAAGTGAAAACACTGATAATGATGAGGTCGCTGATAATTCAAATACTGAAGACAACGAAGACAACGATGTAACTCCCAAGATCTTTGGAGATATACCAGTATTAAAATTTGCTATAAACTCTGATAAGAGTATATCCCGTCAAGAACTTTCCAGAACAGAAGTTTTAACTTGTAATAATCCCCAAATTGCAATTTATGACTTAAATGCATGGGATGATGTTAACCCATCACCATTGATAAAAAAGAACTTGTCTTCTAATTCATTTGAGTTCAGCTACGAAGAGTTAAAAA
>JBFKKF010000049.1:0-9076 GCA_041631355.1 Bacteriovoracaceae bacterium
GAGTCAATTAGCTATTTAAAAAATGAATACTATACAGAACAAGAGTTACTTCAGTTGGAGTTATTAGACTTCGCAGTAAGAGAGTCTGAAAGGTTACATCCTGCAGCTTACGTTTTAATGAGGGTTGCCGCAGAAGATATTGAACTAGAGGGCTATAAAATTAAGTCTGGTACCAAGGTATTTGTTGCACCATCAGTTAGCCATAGGATAGATAGTGTCTTTGAACATCCAGATCAGTATAAACCTGATAGGTATAAAAATAATAAACAATATATGGATGATCAATTTCGTTTAATTACTTTTGGTGGTGGGCCACATAAATGTCTTGGGATTAACTTTGCGAGGTTGGAAATTAAAATAGCAATGACAAGGTTACTTGCTAACTTTGATATGGAACTAATTTCAAAGCCGAAGCTTAGAAGGGGGGCCCATACTTCATGGCCAGAATCACCGTGTATCATTAAGTACAAGAGAAAGACTATAATGTCTTAACAAGTTCGTATTTTAATTTAAGACGAGCTTCACGATAAAGCGCATCTTTTAATTTAGGCCAATCTTCTAGGTTTCTACTTTCAATATGTTTATATAAGTGAAGGGTGAAATCTCTTTTAATATAATAAGAAAAGATAAAGGTATAACTAAAAAATTCATAAATTTTATCATCACAGAGAGTTGAGAAGTACTTTTCCACTTCTTGGTAATGATCTGTTGTATAGTTGCTACCCATTTCGAAAAACTGATGTCGATCACTTTCAAAGTAATAGGATATTCTATGGCCGCTGGTTAAAAATGTGGAAACATGATCAATATCGGGATGATCAGCTCTAATGACAAGAACTGCAGATATATTGTTTAAGTGATAGGTTCTATGAATAAAGTTTTCATTACACTCAATTTTACTTAGATACCTAGATTTAATTCTATCACTTTTAACAAGTTTCAAGTTACCAAAAGAAACGTGAGTGGATATTTTCTTTTGTTGTTCAAATGAGTAAATATCGTGGATAGAGTTTCCCGTGAGTGCCTCAAGGGCACCTGAAAAATGATGATTGTGTATACTGGTGGAAGCTTTTTTTCCCCAAACGTTAACTTCAATATGAAAGTTTGGAGCACGGAAAACAGTTATGGGGTGATCACAAAACTCACCAGGTAAATATTGTTGTTTGATATTTTTAAGCTGAGAGCTAAAGAGAGTTAGGTATTCCATTGGGGAAAAATCAGATAGCATCTTTGATAGCAAGGAAGATTCTAGCGCAGAGTAAGCTATACCAGAGAACTGTTCGTGACGATAACCGAGCGCTTTCCACTTCTCATCAACGCGCGTGGCAACACGATTTATTTCTTTAAATATCTCTTCATTTGAAGTCATTGCTAGAGTTCCTTTAGAGTTGAATTGTATCAGAAAAAGGGATAGAATTCCATATGCGAATATTACTAACTTTGGCTCCCGCCTGGTTACCAACACATCCGTATTTAGGAACCGCTCTTATCTCTGGTGTTCTCAAAGACCATGGTTTTGAAGTTAAAAATTATGATTTTAATCTTGAGGCTTGTAAAAAGGCTAGTAAAGATGATGAATGGTTGTGGCATTCTGAAAAATCAATTTATTGGATTGAAGAAAAGCAATACAGAGAATATGTCGTACCGGTGATGAAACCACTTTATGGACTCTTATTATCTGAAATAAAAAATTATAATCCGGATTACTTGGGTTTTACGGTACTGTGTACAAATTCATTTATAACAATGAAGGCGATTAGTCTTGTCAGACAAATGTTTCCAAAGATTAAAATCATATGTGGGGGGCCGGCCATTACGCAAAAGGGAGCAATATCCTTGGTTACAAATGGGGTGATAGATGCAGGCTTCTTCGGCGATGCAGAGGAGAGCATTGTTGAGTACCTAAATAATGATGATGATACTAAAGAAATCAAGGGCGTTGTTTACAAAGGAGCGAATGGATTAAAGATAGGCTCAAAGTATTACTCTAACCTGAATACCGATACCATTCCTAATTTTGATGACTTAAATTTAGATGATTATAAAAGTAATCATAGAGTCTTACCTATGTTTTTTAGTAAAGGGTGCATTGCCCGTTGTAACTTTTGTGGAGAGTCAAGAGATATAGATAAGTATAGGGCGAGGACTGCTGAAAAAGTGGTTAGGGAAATGAAGACTCAACAAGAAAAATATGATGTTCACCAATTTTCAAACGTTGATACTTTGGTAAACGGAAATCCCAAATTATTAGAAAATATTTGCAAGTTGATCATAGAAAATGGTGTCGACGCTATTTGGGGAGGGCAATGTCGTTTTGATAGAGGTTTAACGGAAGAGCGAATTGAACTAATGTACAAAGCCGGATGTAGATATTTAATCTTCGGATTTGAATCGGCTTCTCAACACGTTCTTAATCTAATGGATAAAGATGTGAAGATGGAAGAAGTTTATAGGATCATTCCATTACTCCATAAATATGGAATTAGGGTAATGATCTCTATCATTGTTGGTTATCCGGGAGAAGAAGAAGAACATTTCCAGGAAACTTTAGATTTTTTAGATGAATATCATCCATTCATATATGATGTGTCTTTTTCCCAGGCCTTAATGATTGTACCAGGTACGGTATTGGCGCAAAACTATCATAAATTTGATATTGAAGTGGATAGTGCAATTGGATGGTACACCAAGGATAGAAGGAATACTCCTGAAGTTCGAAGAGAACGTCATCAAAGATTATTAGCTAAACTTCAAGAAATTAATCTGAAGGCACCAGTTATTCAGTGGAAAAACTGGGGATTATGAAATTAAAATGAAAAAAATTGTGATTGGTGTTATTGGAACTCTTGGTGATCTACATCCCGCCATGGGAATTGCTGAAGAGTTCATGAGAAGAGGTTGCAAAGTAATACTTTGTAGCAGTGAAGTTTATCGACCTTATGTTGAATCATCTGGGATTGAATTTGAATCGATACCTCCAAATTTAGATTTTGATGATAAGGAGTTAGCAAAATTATTTTTAAAAGAAGATGATGGGTACAGGCTATTTTTTAAGCGTTACGTTCTTCCTCATATGAATGAGAGTGTTAAATCTTTTATCCGAGTTGCCAAAGATGCTGATTATCTACTTTCGTTTACGATGACATATTTTGTACCAGTTACGGCTAAGATTTTAAATAAACCTTGGGGTTCTACACTTTTAAGCCCTTTAGGGTTATCAACACAGTACAATGTTAAAGCGCAAGAGAATGACAATAAAGAAAACTATGAAATCTCTGGAATTGATAATAAAAAATCTTTTATATTTTGTATGTGGCCAGAATGGTTTTGTGAAAAAAAATATTATTGGCCCACAAATTTAAATTTTATGAATTTTGTTTTCTATGACCAGCATCGATGCGCAGATGAGCAAGAAAAGGTCACTGTGTTTTTAAAAAACAATAAAAAGCCTGTGGTTGTTTTTGCTCTTGGTTCACTAACTATTGCTGATAGTGAAAACTATCTAGACTGTTTTATGAAGGTGGCTCAGAACAAAGAATTTGTAAGTATTATACTCGCAGGAAAAAATAATAAAATTAATTTAGAAAAATCAATGGTTAATGGCATAGTTTTGGAGTATTTACCCTATAATTTTATTGTGAATAAAGCTGATGTCTTAGTACACCAAGGAGGTATTGGCTCCACGGCGTATGGACTTAAAGATAATATCATACAAATTTTTATTCCGAGTGGTCTTGATAGAGAAGATAATGCAATAAATTCGAAGAGGCTTGTAAACTCAGGTATCCTAAACATTGAGAGTATGAGCGCCAATAAACTTACCGAGAAAATTAAAGCGATGCTTTCAAAATCAAATGACTCTGATGGTAGTAAAGTCTCAGAAAAGATTAGGTCAGTGAAGGGGGAAGCACTTCTGGTTGATAAGGTTTTAGATTTTCTGAATTAGTTTAAGACTTGGACTTTATTAAAGTTTGGTATGGGTTTTTTAAATAGGTTACTAATCTTAATATTTGTTTTCAAGTCTATGAATAACTCAAAGTGATTTTTGTGTCTTGGCGACCTCCAAGTAGATTCAAACTGATATCGAGTTCTTGATTTAACAAGTTGTTTTTCAGTGAGGTATCTATCCCATTCGTAATCAAACTCCATAACAGAGAACTCTATTATATCATCTGGCTTAAATGCATAATGAGTTAAAAATTTAAACAGTTCCTTATCTTTTTCATTAAGGGTTATATTGAAAAAGTTAGTAAGGAAGAATTTAATCTCATCAAAAAAATTATGGATTTGAAGTAAGAAATTAACTTGGTAAAAATGTTTAAAATATACCATCTTTTGAAATCGATGGTTATTAATCTCAAATGTCTGTGGTCCCATATGCCTTGTAATTAGACAATTAAGATCTTTTGGAATCTCAGTTTGGACCTTCTGTATAGTGTTTCCAATCAGCGTGTCAGGGTTATGTTTGTAAAAGTTAAATAACTCGGTGTAGAAGCTTGATAAGCTGACCTGATATTCGGCATGAAAGTACTTAGCGATATGAGAAGTTAGATTGGTGTAATGTGTCGCCAAAACGAACTCTGAGTAGGTGTTCATTTCGATATAATCGTCATAGGACATATCTTTAGTTTTAGTCACGATATCAATAAACTCAAAATAGTCGCGACCATCGAATATAAACTTTCCTTCACTTCGCTTAATCTTTGTGCTTTGAATTGAATATTTCTGAATATCTCCTCGTCTCACTACAGGCGCATTAGGAGAGAGGACAAATGGGTAGACAACGATCTCTTTAAGATCCATGTCTAAGAGTTTTCCGATACCTTCCTTCCAGGAATTCAAGGTTTCTCCAGGAAGACCAATAATCAATTCAGTATAGGTGGCAACCCCTTTGGATTCATAGTGCTCCTGCATTTTTGTATAATTTTTTAAGCCAATATTTTGCCTTCCGATATTTTTTAATACTTGCTCACTCATACTTTGCACAGAAAGAGTGTTTGGGTGTGGAACTTGAAATTTCTTTTGGATGAGATCACCAATTTCTAGAACAGTTTTGTTAGTGTTTTTGGCCATATTCATATGCATTTCAGCAGGGGCATTAAATTTTTCTTTCCCCGCAACCCACCTTTTGGTGAACTCTAAGTCTCTGGTAAAAATGCCATAGTTGGAATCAGCTCCAAAAATAAATTGGTAACCATCCTCGCACGCACGATCAATTTCATCTAATATTCTTTGCTTAGGAAAGTTTCTAAACTTGGAAGCAATATTTGATCCCCAGTCACAAAATGAACAAGTGTATGGACATCCTCTCGTGGTTTCAAATGATAGGGCCAGAGAAAAACCTTGCTTCTTTGCAGCTTGGTTATACTCGTCAAAGTAACCAAGAACTAGCGGAGAAGGAGGAAAGTTGTCAAGATTCATCCTTTTTGCCGGTGGAGTTTGAATCAGTTCTCCGTTTTGAACATAACTTATCCCATTAATATGTGAAAAGTCTGGAGATGTATTGAGTAATTCCTTTAAAATGAGATAGAATTTATGCTCCCCCTCTTGGTGCACAATAATATCTACCCAGGGAATTTCCTTAATGACTTCAGGTTGATCTATTGGTACCTGGGGACCACCTAGGACTATTGTACAATCAGGCCAAAGTGATTTCACCTTAGAACTTATTTTTTTTATTTTTTCCCAATTCCAAAGATAGCAGGATAACCCTATAACTGAGGGATTTTCAAGACACGAAATATATTCATCTAAATCATTACTGAAATAATGAGGAAGAGGCCATGAGTAGTTTTTTTTGATTTCAGGATATTGTTCAGAATATGATCTAAGTAAGCCATATATATAAGGGACAAAAAAAGTATGGCCATGTAAATCACGGTTATAGTAGCCACTATGATATATGTAGATATTCTTTTTATTCATGCTTATGATTTTTTACCCCACTAGGGCAAGAGAAACAAGACTTTTTGCGGTGCGCTTTGCTTTTAAATTCTGAAATTAACTTGTAGTATTTGGATATGAACGTTTTTCCTGAAATTGATAAACTTAAAAGTCTCTTTGAAGGAATTGAAGGGGAATGTAAGCTCACCAATTATATGAACTTCAAAGAGGTGGCCCATAGAAACTTTGAGAGTTTTAACTTTAAGTCCATAAATGTGGATGAGTTAATAAAAGAGATGGTGAAGTGGGATAATTACCATGAGTGCTATCATAAAATTAATGAATTTGCGCTACCCTCATTATCACTTTTTCAAAATGATAAATTCACTTTAAATTTAAACTTCTGGCCCTCCGATAAATTTGGAATTCACGACCATAATGGGGAGGGAGTATTTACTTCCCTAAGAGGTGATCTTTTCCAGGGGATTTGCGATTACACTCATGAGAAGTGGCTTGGAGATTCTATTGGTCAAGGTGAACTCGTTGTTAATAAAATTGATAAACTTAAACCACATCAAATAATTGGTTTTGATTATTCTGAAAGATTTATTCATTTTCTTGCTCATACAAAAATGGGTATCACACTTCTTTGTAGAACATTTGGTCCTGAAGATATGGAATTATTTAATTACCCTAAATTTGTGATTAAGTTTAATTCGGATCGTATTGATAATTTGTTAAGAAGGTTTTTAATTCTTAATTCAGTAACAAGGACTGAAGCGAGCAATCTAATAGATGAATTTTCTGTTGAAGAACAGATTCTAGCGTTTACATTTAGAGACTCAATATCAACTCATAACGAATCCCAAAAAGGCTTAATTATAGAGCTACTTAATGAATCTCTTAATAAATCAAATTTGGGCAATGAATTTCTTGAAAATTTCAAGGAACATCAAAAATTAAAAAAGAAAGTCTACTTACTTACCGGTCAAGCGATCAATTAATTCAAGAGCGTATTTATATTGTCTTTGAGTTTTCTTTTTATCAAAATTAGAAAGTAAAATCGCAAGCCTGCCTGTTTTGTAATTAATCTTAACGAGTTGACCATGCATACCTATGAGATAGCTTGATAAGTGAAGGGGAGCATACCAGATTTGGTTTTTGAAAAATAAATGCATATTTTTATAAAATATATGGTTGCCCTTATGGTTTGCTATTCGATCCAGCTTATCTAGGGCATAAAAATCTTGGTTTTGTTCGAAGTACTTTTGAAACCAGATCATAAAACGAGCTAGGTCTCTGGCAGAGATTAAAACTCCAGCATAACCGATGGAACGATTAGCGTTGTCTTTCATAATATAGATACTATTTTTAGTTGAAACTCTATCCAGAATATATGCTCTGAATAATTCTTGGTATGATTTTTGGAAAGCTTCCTCTAGTACAATCTGTAGCATGACTGAGTCTGAGTCACTGTAGAAGAAATGTTGATTTATCCCTTTTTTATTTTTTATGCTTTGAATGAAAGAAATTTGATCTTTGGGGTAAAGAGAGTTTTCCCCAGGGGGGCCAGTGAAGCCAGCAGCATAGTTTAAAGGGGTATCTAGTTTATTATCAATGTGTACACCGCTTCTCATATTTAATAAGTCTACGACCTTAACTTGTGTGTATGGATGTTCATTCGGTAATTGGAGATACTTTTTAACCCTGTTATTTAAATTAAGACGACCTTCCTTTATGGCCTCTATAGTTAAAATACTTAAGACCACCTTGGATATAGATTGGATCGAAAAGAGTGTGTCAGTATTAGTGTCTTTTTTATAGGTTTCGAGACAAGCCTTTTGTTTACAGGTGATAAGAGTGTAGGAATTGGTTATTTTTAAAGACTTATTAATACTTTCAGTAGACTTTAATGCTTTGAATTCAATTGCCGCTTGATCTTTATTAGTGGAAGGAGGAAAGTGGTCTACAGGCTTTATTTTGTGTAGATTTATTAGTCCCCAGTCTCTATTTTTTAATGAATCTTCCCAGTTATAAGTGTCTATGCTTGAACATGATATAAAAAAAAACTAATAAATAACAATTTAGCTTTGGGTGATTGAATCAAATGAGTATTCCATTTTTTTTCAAGTCAGATATAAATTTAGTGATAAAGTTTTCAGCGGTTAGAGACGGGTCTTTATTAGGAAAGTTTGCATTTAAAAAATCAATCATTTCTGTTGTCTCAGAACCCTCTGTAAGTTTTTTAAAGACAGTTGCAGCTATTCCCTTGATTTTATAGATCTTTTCATTGCCGTCTAAAAATATGATATTGATACTTTTTTCGTCTTCCGCTTCACTCCAGATAATCGAATCTGATACTTCAAGTTTTAAACTCATAACTTAACCTAAATTTTTAATTTGTTGGATACATGATCTAGAATAAACCTCAAGATCGAAATCAAATTCAGGATCCTTTAAAATGCTTTCAATATCTATCACAATAAATTTTCCATAGGCACCATAATCACCAATAATAGATTGTTCATTATTTTCTTGCATACTAGGCTCCAGATAAAGATCTAATGACTTATCCTAACAAATTTTGTTAAAATTATCTACTGATGAGAGCAAAAACAGAGAAACTCAATTTTTCACCTGGGCCCTTGCGTGACTTTATGCAGCAAATTACAAGTTTGGGAGAGTCACTAGAGGGGTGTGAAATGAGTAATTTCTGTGAGTTAGCATATAAAGAATTAAAAAGTGCCAAGATTCGTTGTGACGGAGTCAAGCTAGATGAACTTATAGGCCTCCTCGACGTGAAGGACTTGAATATTCCCTTGGAGTTTAATGATAGGGGGATGATCCCGGTTAGACTTTATAGTTCAAAAAACTTTGTCATTAGAATTCATATTTGGAGAGACGGTGATGCCTCGGTCCATAGCCATCCTTTTATGGGAGCGGCTCAAGTTCTTAAAGGGAAGTCCGTTGAGCAGGTCTACTATTTTGATAAGAAAGTTGGGGGTTATGACAATATTATTGTTGAGGGAACAAGATCAAATGGACCTATCATTACCCACGAGGAAGGGAGTGTATTCAAATTGCCTTTCGGAGATGCACACATCCATAGTCTTACGCACTTAAAGGAGCCAACGATAACATTAATGGTGGTAACTGATTTTGTTTTTCGCGAGTTTTCAAATTTTTACCCAAA
>JBFKKF010000050.1:0-9069 GCA_041631355.1 Bacteriovoracaceae bacterium
ATTGAGCATTTACAGAGAAAAAACTGTTGGAACCTTTTAGGCTATATTCTTCTTGGCAAAGGTAAGGTTGCTAAACGTAAAGGGGAGTATGCTCAGTCCTTAACTTATTTTAAAATGGCATCGAGTATTTCTAATAACTCCTACCGAAGACTAGCAGACTTTATTAAATTCCAGGTTGAAGATGTTAATGACTCTAGCGTTGACCTCTACCTTGATAGACATAACAGAGTTATTCATGAAAGAAGCCTTGGAGTCATTGATTTCAAACATCGTTTTGTACTTTTAGAAATACTATTTTTATTGGCAAGAAACCCAGGCTCTGCCTTTAATAAGGAAGATCTGGCCAAATCTATATGGAAAGATGAATACAACCCATTAATTCACGATAAGTTAATCTATACTTCAATCTCGCGTTTGAGAAAGTTAATTGAACCTAAAGGCGCCACTAGAAAATATATTCTAAGAGGAAAGGATGGTTACACCTTTAACCCACGAGTAAATGCAAGGTTTCATAAAGAGGAAACTTCTTATACAAAGAAGGTTATTGGTAACGTTGATATTAATGCCCCTGTATAGATTAATTCAATGAAGATTGCGATCCTCTTTTTTCTAAGCTTTGCTTCACTTTGTGAGGGAGAGGTCTTATTAAAAGATAAATTTGTTTTTAAACTTTCAAATGAGGTTTTTAGCCTTAATGATTTAGCTGAATATAAAAAGCAAATGATAAATTTAAGCTGTATCTATCCAGAGTCGCTTCTCTATCAAATTTTTCAAGAGCACTTTCTAAGCGAAACAAAAGATATTTTTGTTATACAAAATAAGTTTAACAAACAACAGAAGAAGTACTTCCTAGGACTTCGCTCGTTTGGGAAATTATTAGTCTACTCCAAAAGTTATGATGTAACGATTAAAGAAGAATTGACGAAGTATTTATACCTAAGCGCAAAATCACAAAAATGTGATATGAGCGCATTCAATAAGAAGAAAAAATTTACAAACTTCTTTAAGGATCTTATTCACCTAGAGATCTTTTTAAGAGCTAGGTTTTTACCTTCTGAAAATGAGGGAAAGACTACAGCTACCGATGTTAAAAAAGCGGTAACTGGTGTTCGAAATCTTATAAGATCGATTGAACCACAAGTTGAAGAAGAAGTTTACTGGTAATGGCTTCAGAAATGAAGATATCTCGTTTAGGCGACCAAGAAATCAAGTCTCAACTGAGTGTCTTATTTAACTTAGATCAGAACAATTTCCCACTTCCATGGGCCGAACAGGACTGGCAAAATATTAATGAGAAAAATAACTATCAACTCTATATTTGTAAGCTTGATAGTCAAATTATTGGATTTGCACTTTTCTCCTTAAATAATCTGATGGAGCAGGTTCATCTCCTTAAGATAGCGATTTCTAGTCAGTACCGTGGGTTTCATTACGGTGAAAGACTCTTGACTCACTGCCTTAATGACTATTTTGCTGGAGAGTACAGAAGCTGTTACCTTGAAGTAAGTGTGGCCAATACTCAAGCAATAAGTCTATATCGTAAGCTTGGCTTCCACGTACTTGTGACAAAACATAATTTTTATTCTAACGGAGAGGATGCTTACGCGATGCATTTAGTGCATAATAATACTTGTCATTCACCTTAAATCTTGGTACTAATTCAGTCTGTTAATGTTGTTAATGTTTTTTGGGTGGAATTTTTCCACCCATTTTTTTTAATTATGGATATAAATAGAAATAGAACCGGCTTAGAGCAAAAATTTTATGAACTTACTAATAAGATAGTAGCCGAGTGTGGTTATGAACTTTATGATATGGATTATATCCAGGGCTCTTCAACTCTAAGAGTGTTTATAATGGACCCTAAAACTAAAACAGCAGTAATTGATGATTGTGTAAAGGTTGATAGAGCATTCAATCCTTATTGTGAAACTGAAGATTGGATTCCTGATGATTTTATTCTCGAAGTTTCCTCTCCTGGTGTTTATAGAAGTTTAAAGGCAATAGATCACTTTAAACTGGCGATGGGAGAGATGATCGAGTGTCGAATTAGTGGTAAATTGACGCCAGAGCAATCCCAAGGTCTTGATAAAAGCGATGCAAGTAGCACTAAGTTTAGGGGAGAGCTAAAAGAAGTTAATGCAGAAGATTTTAAAATAGATTTTAAAGGTCATGATTTAAGTTTAAGCTATCAGCAGTTAAAGAAAGCAAACTTGGATCCCGACTTTAATAATTAAGGAGAATAAGAGTGAATTTTTCAGAAATTGGTAAAGTAATTGAAATGCTTGGTAAAGATCGTGGAATAGATAAGGCAATTGTTGTTGGAGCAATTGAGCAGGCTTTTTTGGTTACGGCTAGAAAGAAGTTTGGCATCCAGGGGGAATATGAAGCTAGATATAATGAAGATGATGGTGAAATTGAAATATTTCAATACAAAAATGTCGTTGATGCAATTAAGGATCCAATTGTTGAAATCGACTTCTCAGCTGCTAAAGAGCTAGATGAAGATTGTGAACTCGGGGACCAACTTGGGATAAAAATAGAAGATCCAAGATTTAGTAGAGTTGATATTCAAACGGCGAAGCAAATTATTTTTCAAAAAGTTCGTGATGCTGAAAGAGAAATCTTATTTAAAGATTTCAAGCATAGAGAAGGCGAACTAGTTACGGGTATCGTAAGAAGATATGAACGTGGCAATGTAATTGTGGATTTAGGGAAGGCAGATGCCGTTCTTACCAGAAGAGAAGTGATTTACGGTGAAACATTTAAGCCGGGTGATAGGGTACAGGCTTATTTATCTGAAGTTGTAATGACTAATAGAGGTCCAGAAATTAGACTTTCGAGAACATCTCCAATGTTTCTAGTGAAACTATTTGAGGTTGAAGTTCCAGAAATCCAAGACGGAACAATTGAAATTAAAGCTGCAGCTAGAGAGCCTGGGCACAGAGCTAAAATTGCGGTTTTTACTGTAGATAGAGATATTGATCCAGTAGGTGCCTGTGTTGGTATGAAGGGATCAAGAGTTCAAAATATTGTTAATGAGCTTCAAGGTGAAAAAATTGATATTGTTAAGTGGCACGAGGAAGTAGAAGTGTTTGTAAAAAATGCCCTTGCTCCTTCTGAGATTACTTCAATTAGTTCAAATTTTGATGAGCATACTTTGGACGTTATTGTTGAAGAAGACCAATTATCTTTGGCCATTGGACGACGAGGTCAAAATGTTAGGTTAGCTGCTATGCTGACTGGTTGGAAGGTAAATATTATTTCTAAGTCTAAACTACAGGAAAAAGTTAAATTCGCTGTAGAAAACCTATTACAATTAGACGGATTAAATGATGCATCAGCACAGGTGTTAGTGCAGTCAGGAATTATGACAATTATTGACTTAAGTGCCAGTGAGGCTGCATATGTACAAAGAATCTTAGAATGTACTGCTGAAGAAGCTCAGAAATTAGTAGATGAAGCAGCAAGTGCAATCGAGAATCCAGAAATCGTTAATGAGCCAGATGAAGAGGCAGAAATTATTTCAGCTTCAGCGGTGCCATCAACAAGAATGGGAATGATAAAAGATGACACTTCATCACATGAAGAAGGTGTTGAAGGTGATAAATTCTCTGACGCAGAAAGAAGATTAAGAGAAGAGTTAGCTGCATTTAAATTAAAGTAAATTGGAGACAGTGAATGCCAAAAAAAGTATTTGAGCTTGCAAATGAACTAGGAATAGGCGCTATAGATCTTGTAGACAAGTTAAAAGGTATGGGACTGAATGTTCGAAACCATATGGTTGTTTTACAAGATGAAGATATAGAAAAGGCGATGGATGCCCTGGCACCGAAAAAAGATGCAAAAGCCACTAAGAAAAAAGTGACGAAGAAAAAAGTTGCTAAGAAAAAAGTTGTCAAAAAAGTAGTTAAAAAGTCGGCTACAAAAACAGACGCCGATTCTAAGTCAACTGAAGAAACTACTCAGGTTGTTGCAAAGGAAAGTGAAGAGAAGGTCGAAGCCAAAGAGGCTACGGAAGAAGCACCAAAGTCCAAGACTGTTGTTCGAAAGAAGAAAGCGACTAAGAAAGTAGCTAAAAAAGCTTCCGACGCAGACAGCGGAGCCCAGGGGGAAACGGATCAGGAAGTTTATAAAGAAAGAATGCATTCATTTACTCCTGTTTTCGTTCCCGAAGCAAAAGAAGATGCTTCTGGTGGAGCTGATAAGGATGCCAGCCGAGGACCGAACACTGCTCAACCTAATTATGCTCCAGGGGAGCCAGGTGCAGTAGAAGATGATGATAAAAAGGGTGCTTCTAAAAAGAGAATGGGGGATCTTGCAGCTATTGTAAGTAAAAAAGGTGCTTCAAAAGCTAAAGACATGACTCAAATAAGAGCTGACGAGGAAATGAAGCTTGCTTCCAGTGTTCTTGGGAAGGTGGTGTATACTCCTGCGGGTAAGAAGAAAGTTTATGTTGGTCAGACTAAGCAAACAAAAATAACAGAAGTTAAAGACGCTAAACGTGTCGTCAATATTTATAATATTGTAACAGCGGGTGAATTAGCTCAGAAGTTAAGTCAAAAGTTTGAAAAGTTTCAAAATAAATGTTTACAACTAAATCTATTAGTAAAAGAAGATGATTATATTGGACTCGAACTGGCAAATGAAATCGCAAACCTCTATGACTATAGAGTTGAAAATAAAGCATTTGATGAAGATAAAGCTCTTGGAAAAGATCAAGATTTAGATAAGAGCTCACTTCCTCTTAGAAATCCTATTATTACCGTTATGGGACACGTTGATCATGGTAAAACTACATTATTAGACTTTATTAGATCAGCGAAAGTAACAGAAGGTGAAGCTGGTGGAATAACCCAACATATTGGGGCCTATTCAGTGAAGGTGGGAGAGGCGACCCTAACCTTTCTTGACACTCCTGGCCACGCTGCTTTTGGTGCCATGAGACAAAGAGGTGCTAATGCAACGGATATCGTAATTCTTGTTGTTGCAGCAGATGATGGAGTAATGCCTCAAACCAAGGAATCTATTAAATATGCTAAAAATGCTGGTTGTCCAATAATTGTAGCTGTGAATAAAATGGATAAAGAAGGAGCAAACCCAGATCGAGTTAAACAAGAGTTAACTGAGTTTGATATGGTTCCTGAAGAGTGGGGTGGGGATACGATGTTTGTTCCTGTTTCAGCATTGAAAGGTGATGGAATTGATGACCTACTTGAATCTGTAAAACTTCAAGCAGAGATGATGGAGCTTAGAGCTGAGCCTAAAGGTAAAGCTGAAGGTGTTATTATTGAGTCTAAAATTGAAGCTGGGCGTGGTCCAGTAGCAACGGTTTTAGTGCAAAAAGGAACCCTTAAAAAAGGTGATGCCATTGTTGTTGGTGAGAACTATGGACGTGCAAGAACCCTTATGGATACAGCAGGAAAAAGTGTTAACTCAGCAGGCCCTTCAGTTCCAGTTCAAATTCTTGGAATCAATGAGCCACCTGGACCAGGTGATATTTTAAATGTTGTGAAAAACGAAAGAGAAGCAAAAAAGATTGTTGAAAACAGAGTTGCTGATAGGAAAAAACTAGAAAATGCGGACGCTCCAAAAGTTGCATCTCTTGAAGATTTCTTTGCGGATGCCGCTGTTGAATCCGGTGAGAAAAAAGTTCTTAACCTTATTGTTAGGGCCGATGTACAAGGATCCTACGAAGCAATCAAGGATGCCTTATCAGCTCTGGGCAACGATGAAGTTGGTGTTGAAATAATTGCAGGTGGAGTTGGTGCCATCACTGATAATGATGTTGTTATGGCCGCAAACTCGTCGGGGTATATAATTGGTTTTAATATGAGACCGGTAACTTCCGCTAGAAAACTGTCGGAGGAGAAAGGTATTGAAATTAGAACATACTCAATCATTTATGAATTAATTGATGATGTGACTAAGGCCCTTGAAGGAATGTTAGAGCCAGAAAAGATAGAGAAGTACATTGGTAGAGCTGAAGTAAGAGATACCTTTAGTATTCCAAAAGTTGGGACCGTTGCAGGTTGTGGTGTCATTGACGGAAAAATTGAACGTGGATGTAATATCAGACTTCTTAGAGATGGAAAAATTGTCTACGATGGAAAACTTTCAACTCTTAAACGATTTAAAGATGAAGTTAAAGAAGTTCAAAACGGTTACGAATGTGGTATGGCCCTTGAAGGATTTAACGATATTAAGTCTGCTGACCTAATTGAAGCTTATATTCTAGAGCAGAAGCAAAGAAAGCTTGAGTCAACCAACGCAACGTTTTAGGAGACTTGTTAGTGGCTAGAAAGCAAGGACATAATAAGTCCATGTATGAAGAGCGGATTAAAAATGAGCTAAATGTGGCCCTGAGAAGGACTATTTCTGATCCGCGCCTCACTATGGTAAGTGTAACTCGAGTCGAGTTAACTCACGACTATAGCATTGCAAAAGTTTACTGGGACACCTTTGATAGCTCTAAGCGTGGTGATGCCAAAAAGGCCATTGATGGTGTTTCGACTAAACTTCGAAGTGTTTTAGCTAAGGAGTTAAAAGTTAGACATACTCCCCAAATAAAATTTTATTACGATTCTCAATACGAAGATGAGTCTAATATTGATTCACTTTTACAAGAAAGAAATATCAAAGACCAAGATGGTAGAGAAGAATAAGCCATTTATCATCAACCTTTATAAACCAAAAAATATCACTTCTTACGATGTCATAAGAAAATGGAAACCAAGACTTAAACAGTTTGGAAAAGTTGGCCATTTTGGGACGCTAGATCCTTTTGCCAGTGGTGTACTTATGTTAGGTGTTGCTGGCGGCCAAAGATTAAATGAATATATTCATGAATGTTTACCTAAAACCTACTTGGCCCAGGGAGTTCTGGGACAAGAGACAGAGACAGGAGATCTTACAGTTGCAATATCTCAACGAGATGACTCTGACTACTTACAACAAACAATAAAATCTTTTACGGAAGATTTTATTGAGAAAACATTACAACAAAAGTTTATAGGTGAATATTATCAATCCCCCCACAAGTACTCTGCTGCCAAGTTTGAGGGAAAGCCTCTTCATGAGTGGGCCCGGGCAGGAGTTGAAATAAAAAAAGAAAAAGTAAGACGTGAGATCTATCAGATAGAAGTAGTAAAATATGACTTTCCTCACCTTTGGATCCGCTTTCAGGTTAGCTCCGGTACCTATATTAGAACTCTTTTTGCCGAGTGTGCTAATACGTTAGGAACGATTGGAGTTTTAGAAGGACTAATTAGAGAGAAGGTTGGTGGCTGTACTGTTGAAACGGCCCTAAGAGAGTCTGAATGGGAACAAACAGAGATTCCTAAAATAAGCGTAGAGACTGTTCTTTCAATGCCAAATATCGTTTTTGCTAATAAAGAAGCAATACTCTATCAAAATGGAGTTCGCTTAAACCTTGACCGTGCCCAAACCATTGAAGAAAATACGAGCAAATTTAATTATTATTGGGTTAAAAACCTTGAAAATGAATTGTTGGGTATGGCCGAAATCTCTGATGGACAAATTATATCGAAAGTAAACTTTCTTTAATCTTTAGAAGATTCATTCCTTCTAATTTTTTTGAGTAGCAGTTCACTTTGAAGTAAACTCTTTAAGCCTTCTTCATTTTTTTCCCAAATATCATTTAATGATAATTCATCATGTAAAACGGGACATTCAAAGGTGAGTACGGGGGAGTCAAAACTTTCTGGGCCGTAGGTGCCAAGAGATCCTGGTGTAGGGTAGCCTATGTCTGCAGCAATAGGGTATTCGTTATAGCTGGCCAAATAAGTGGCAATATCCTCTGCATCTCCATTAAAGTTTAAGATTGGCTTCCATGAGTGAAATGAAAGAATGAAGCCTGGTTTAAATTTAAGAAATAATTTATTTAAAAAGATATTTTCAGGTTCGCTAAGTGGTTTTGGTCCTGGGTTATGTTTTGGTTTAGAAAACTTGTCCGTCCAATTGTCTGTTGGATAGTTTCGGTTGAGATCTACTGCATGAGAGTTCACTCTTGAACCTGATCTATACCCATCAGGGTTTAGAATTGGAACAACGATAATTGGTAATTCAGAGAGTGTATGGTCCTCTTTTAGCCATTCAAAGAGTTTCTGGAGAACATAAACTCCTTCTACCTCATCCCCATGAGTTCCTGCCATTAGATATAAATACCGATCAGAGTCAACATCAGTTTTAAACGCTTCAATTTCATGACCCTCGACGCTTTGTCCTGAACTTAGTGAATTAAAAATCATTACTCGGCCTCCCTGTGAAGGTAAATAGCAGATTGGCCTGGAGTTTCCTCTACTTCAATTTCTAAGGTAGAAAACTTAAACTTAAACTCATCCCAGGTTATTTTTCTGATTTCTGAGCTTAAATAAATGGCCAATCTTTCGGCACTGGTGTTTGAGATTGGAAGTATAAGGACGTCCTCTTTAGGAAAACTAAAATTTGAGCCACATGGAGTTTTTAAAGTGATGTTTTGGTCCACTTCATGGAGCTCGATATTTAAATTTTCACCAGGTAGAAGTAGTTTATGATCTAGTGAATCACATACTCTTCTTATAATGGGCTTTATATCCAGAAAATCGAAAACCATATCTCCAACGAGTTTGCCGGCTTCTCCCTTGGCCATGACTCTGTAGTTATGACCGTGCAGGGGTTCACGAGTTCCATCTTCAAAGATGAGAAAATGTGACGCAGCAAAGTTGAAATACTGCTTATAGACTTTAATAGAATAATTTATGTCCAAACTCTACCTCTAGGATAATAAAATATCGTAGAGACTATAGGAAAATAGAATAATTGAAAAGTATTTTCTCTTAAGTATTACGCTTCGTTTCAATTACTATAATATCATGACAATACCTACAGAATCCTATAAATTATGGGCTATGAAGAAATCCACTTTAGAACGAAAAATAAAAGATATTGCAAAGCATCTAAACTCAGATGCTGCCCAAGAGGCAATAGAAACATTAATGCTAGAGTTAGAGAGTTATTTTTTTGATGAAAATACAGAAGTTCAAAAAGGTGAATTTTCTCTTCCCGGGG
>JBFKKF010000051.1:0-9015 GCA_041631355.1 Bacteriovoracaceae bacterium
ATCTATAAATTCATGTCCAAGTACAGAACCCGGGGGATTTCTTTAGGGCTCTATCTTGGCTTTGGCTTTATGTCCCTACTTACCAAACAGCAAATGTTGGATCATATGCCACAGACTACCTTTTTACTTTTGGCCCTTGGTGGAGCATGTTATGTGGTTGGATCACTATTTTATATGATGACAAAGATACCTTATCATCACGGTATCTGGCATTTATTTAGCCTAGCTGGCTCCGTTTGCCATTTAGTTGCTGTTTTTATGATTTTTTAAAATAGGTGCCAAAATAAGGGCCAAGCCCACTAATGCCATAGCGACACTTAAAATTTGTCCCATATTGAAGATCATATTTTGCTCGAATGCAACCTGGTTTTCTTTAAAAAACTCAGTGAAAAATCTCCAACTCATTCCTCCCAGTAAAATCAGCCCCACAAAACGCCCTTTGGGCCAGCTTTGATGAAACTTCTTATACAGGTAGAAAACAATTAACGAAATAAAGAAATAACCAAAGGATTCATATAATTGAGTTGGATGTCTTGGAATATTATCTACCCGAGAAAAAATAAATCCCCAGCTACCGTCTGTTGGCCTACCTAATATTTCAGAGTTCATTAAATTTCCAATTCTGATATAGGAGCCCGTAATTAAAGACGGAGCTGCCACAAGATCTAGTAACCAAATATAGTCAATTTTTTTAACGTTTCTATTAAACAGCCATACACCAATCATAACCCCCAAAAATCCACCATGGGAAGCAAGCCCCCCTTCCCAGACCTTAAGTATAAGCAAAGGATTAGATAGATAGTATCCCGGTTCATAAAAAAGGCAATGACCTAGCCTGGCCCCAATAATAGTACCAAGGAGCATATGGGTAAATAATGAGGAAACTTGTTTGGAAGTAAAGCCGTTTTTAAGCATATATTTAGAAACGTAACGCTCACCTAGAAAAAATCCAATTACAAACGATAAACCATACCAACGTGGCGCCAAATTAAAGCCAAATATATTTATATTAAAAATTTCAGGATTCACACTCCACTCAATCATATGAAAAGATTACTCCAAAAAGTCTAAAAAGAGAAATAAGATGAATTAAAAAATTCCCAGAATAAGGCCAGTAACTAAGCCCAGGATAACGAGATAAATGGAGTTTAATTTAGGAAACTTTAAAAAAACTATTAACATAATAATCAAATTTACTGGGCCATGCCAGGAGTTAAATACCAGCTTACTCAGAGGAACTAAGGCATAGGCCATAACGCCTAAACTTGCTGCATTAACGCAATCAAGAATAACTGAAAATGAACGCGATTGTCTTAATTTATCAACATATGAATGAACAAAATAAACCAATAAGAATGCTGGGAGAAAAATGCCAACAGTGGCCACTATTGCCCCAGTATATCCACCTAGAAGATAACCAATAAAGGTTGAAGTAGAAAGTACAGGCCCGGGAGTGAACTGTCCAATACCGATAGCGTCCGCAAGCTGCGCAGTGGTAATCCAGCCGTGCTTATGAACCAACTCATCTTGCAAATAAGAAATAAGAACATAGCCACTACCAAATAAAATGGATCCAATCTTTAAAAAGATAAAAAAGATACTCACAATTGGTACTGCTAAAAAAGTAGTTTTAGATTTAATTTTTTGATAAGCAAAGCCTAATATTGTTCCAAGAAAAAGCGAAGCTATCTCTCCTACTCCCATTAAGCATAAGACTAGTACTAGGACCGCGACGCTTAAATGATCATAATTTTTAATGGCCTTAGTCCACATTTTTTTCAATGCAGAAATGATTAGAATAACGACAACGACCTTAATACCTAGAAGATAATTTTCAATATCGGCCATATCGCCCAATTTCTCATAAAAGACTGCAAGTAAAAGTGTCAGAGCACAGGCCGGAATCAAAAAGGATAAGCCTGAAACAATAAGCCCAAGTACACCAGCGCGATGAAATCCACAGTGAATGACCATTTCGGTAGAATTTGGGCCAGGGATAAGCGAGGTGGCCCCCATTAAGTCTAAAAATTTCTGCTCAGACATCCATTTTTTTTTATCAACAATTTCACGATGTAATAAGGCAATATGAGCGGCCGGGCCTCCGAAGGCAATAACTCCTAAGGAGAAAAATGTTTTGAATATTTCAGATAAATAGCCTTTATTTAACATCTCTGATTCTATCTAATAATTGATCCCAAAGCTTGATTCTACTATTTAGGGCCGACTCTGCACTTTTTATGGCCAATTCCCATTTATCTTCATCATTTTCACATAGAACTTCCAACATCTCCATGGCCAACGGACCATGAGAGTCCCCATCCACTTCAATATGGCGCTTGAGATAAAAATGAAACATCGGTGCTTGAATCTCACAAATATCCATTTTACTTAAAAAGGCTTCAAACATAAGTGGTATAACTTTCTCTCTTCCAAAACAAAAAGATGCAGCAATTTGAATTTCATCCCCACTGTTAATCGTTTTAAAGGTATCCCGCATAAAAACCTCAGCTTCAGCAGGAACCGGCAGTTGAACTACACTTTGTTCGAAATCTTTATCTTCCATAAAGCGACTAAAGGCCTGAACTAAGTCACTATTTGCTTTTACTTCGGCCATGGCCTGACAATACATTTCAAAATGACTCATATGGCCACCATTAGGAAGCTCATCAGATTCTTCTGCCAAGATTATTTCGTTCATAAAGCGACATAATTTTTGATTTCTAGGAGGTGTCCAGGTCGGCTTTATGGGAGCAAAGATACCCTGAAGGGATTTTGCTAGGCTCATAAAGTCAAATACAGCAAATGCGTGAGTCTGCATAAATACTCTTAGTCGCTCAATATCTGAGATTTCAGCGTAAATTTGATGGGTATTTAGCTCGCTAATAAGGGGATTAATTTTTTGTTGAAATAATTCTTTCATATTTGCCTTCATGCAACATAAATTAGCTTGTTTTAAAGAAAATGTCTCGAAGTATATATATCAGTCTAAATTGTGTCTGGCCATTACAGGACTTAATTGAGGGAGTTCAACAACTCAAAGATTTCCTGCTTAAAGGTTCGAATATTAATTGGCTTATCAATTATACCATCACAACCATTATGTACCATTAGCTCTCTCTCATCCAGTGCTGCTGTAAATCCCATAATTAGCGTTTTGTGATTTTTTTGCTGATCAATTTTTCTAAAAAAAACGACTAAATCTTTTCCGTAATAGCCGTTAATATTATTATCTAGGATCACTAGATCAAACTCATTTTTCTCATATAACTCAAGGGCCTTAGTGTGATCATTAGCTTCATAAAATTCAATGCTTGGGTTTTTGAGCAAGCGGCGCAAAATGAGAGTTGCATCTTTAGAATCATCAACCACTAAAACTCGCCAAGTTTTAACGGTTTCATTGGCATTGGCAAGTACTTCGTTAATCTTAATCTTTAAATCAGTTAAGTTAAATGGCTTAGTTACTAGATGACCCATCTGTATTTTCTTTAACGTCTTGCGGGGAATCTGTGAAATCTTACTAGATGAAAAAATAACTGGAACACTATTATCTTGGCCACGGATTTTTTGTGCAAACTCAATTCCACTCATATCAGGAAGTCGAAGATTCGTTAGAACTAACTGAGGCTCAAATTTATGAATCAGAAATAAGGCTTCTGCTGCACTTTTGGCGATCTTTACATCGTAATCAGACATGACTAATGTTTCAGTAAGAATATCTCGAACATCAGGCTCATCATCAACAACTAAAATTAAATTTTTAGTTTCCTCATTAGTTACATTTTGTTCAACTAACTTTTTAGTAGAATCGTATTTGGTAAATATTTGATTCAATTCTTTATCTTTAATCGGTTTATAAATAATATCATCTGCATATTGATAAACCTCTTCTAGTTCCGATGAATTTATCGAGTTGGTGATAATGATTGTCGGAATATCAAGTCCCATTTGACGAACTTGTTTAATAGTTACAATACCACCTTGAACTGGCATATTAATATCGGTAAAGATAATATCAATACTATCATTTTTAATCATCTCAATGGCCTCTTTGCCATCTTTTGCCGTTACTACCTGGTAGCCGAGCTTTTGAATATCTTTACTCAGTAGAAAACGAATATCCTCTGAGTCATCACAGACTAAAACATTTTGAATTTTTCTCGGAGCAATACCTTGTCTACTCTCCAGGGGAATAGTAAATGCAAAGGTTGAACCTTTGCCTTCCCCTATAGACTCCGCCCAAATTTGACCGTGATGAAGCAGACAAATTTTTCTACAAATAGAAAGACCAAGGCCAATACCAGCATCACTATCCATAGGATTGAGTTGATAGAATTTTTCAAAGATTGTTCCTAATTTAGATTCTATTATTCCACGACCTCGATCAACTACTTCACATTTTAAAACTTCTCTTTTCAGGTTATAGATATTTTCTTCTTCTATCATTTTAAAACGAATAAAGATGTCAGTATTTTCTGGTGAAAAATGACAAGCATTTTTTATTAAATTACTCATGAGTTGAAAAATACGGCCATAGTCAGCTTCTATAAGGACAGTTGGGACCGTATTATCGACAATAATATCTATATTTTTTTGTTCAGAAGTTGGTGTGTGAAATTTAACTACTTCATTAACAAGATCATTAAATTTAAACCGTTGTATATCAAGTTTAAACTGAGATCGTTCAAATTTTCTAAGATCAGATATATTTGAGATTAATCGCACAGACTCTTCTGCATTATGAGCAATTTTCTTACAAAGATCTTTTGCCTCTGGGGCCATATCCATCCCGGTATAATAAATTAGATCCGCTAAGGTCTTAATAAATCCGAGGGAAGAATTTAATTCCTTTCCAACAATAGAAATTAATTTATCATTAGAAAACTCTACATCTTCTTTTACATGCAGGTATTTAAAATGATTGTTAATTTTTCTGGCCAAGACCTCAAGGGCCATAGGAGAAGCTTCAATAACATCAAAAATATTGAGTTCGAATAACCGCGCCAAGTTTTCTTTTGTTAACACAGTCTTAGATAAAACAATAACTTTGCAATACTTATAGTTTAATTTGTATATCAAGTTCATAATTTCATTATAATTATCAAGAGTTAAACCACTTCCTAATAAAACGAAGTGATACTCATACTCTTTGACTACAATAGAGGCTTGTTCCGAGGTACACTCATCATAGTAAACTTGATATTCGTTAAAGATATCTTTGATTGATTTTTTTACCTTTACATCATCTTCAACGAGTAAAATTCTATGGATTTCCAAATTTATTCCTTATGGATGGGAAAGCTTAGGCTTGGCCACGTATAGGGTGCCATTAATGCCGGATACAATCACACTTCCTGATTTAAAATATGGAAATACAGACCATACACCATTAAATTCTGCCCTATCAGTTTTAGGCATAATATCTAAGTAACCAATTTCTTCCATATTCCCGTTATGGATATCAGAAATATCTAGTACTCTAAGCCCGGCTTCATAATTTGCCTGGTAAACATAATGTCCTTTGACATAAAGATTATGATCAATCGAATAGGTGTCATGCTCATAAATGGCAAAGTTTTTTGGATTATCTAAGTCGGAAAAATCCCAAATAAAAGTTTTAGTCTTAATATTAAAGCGACTCTCATCTAACTCATCTCCAAGAAGAAAGTATTTATGATCCTCTGTTAACCATCCTTGATGGGTATAGGCCACACCATCATAACTTGCTACCGAGATTTGATATGGATTTGCTTTGTCTGTAACATCCACGATATTGACTGTATCTTCATTAGAGGCAATACAAATTTCTCGACCTAGATAATCAGAATCTTCACCATGATAGATCACACATTGAACGTCATGAGTGTAGGCATCTCCATGTTTATTTTGCCTTGGAAGCTCAAAAACACCTCTTCCTACACAATTGACAAATTTTGGTTCTTTAGGACTTCTAATATCCATAATATGAAGTCCCCCATCACAGGTTGAGGAACCCACTGCATAAGCAAAACCCGAATCTTCATTAATAAAAATATTATGGGCACTACCAAATTTCTTATAGATAAAATCTGAATTTAACTTTGCTACAGTTTTACCATTTAAACGTCTAAGGCGAGTCAGATCAAACACTTGCATACCATGTCTCCAGGCTTCCGAGACAATATAGGCGTGATTGTCATAAACTTTAATATCTCGCCAAGTACTACTAATAGTTCTTGTGGATAAATCCGCCAGATGAATTGGAGTTCTAGGATTAGTGATGTCAACAAATGAAGTCTTATTATTAAGACCCATAATTGCATATTCTCTTTCAGTCAGAGGATCAGTCCATCCCCATATATCATTACCTTTGTACGATTTGATACCAGATGAGCGCAAATCTAGCATGGATAATAGCTCAACGTTTTTACTAGTGGGAACACCATAGGAAAAGACCGTACCTGACAATAAGAGACAAGTAAGGGCCGTTATAAATTTATTGATCACATTTCACTCCTTGAATTGCTTATAATAAAGTATTTTGACTAATAATCTAATGATTGGCCATAGGATTTATACAGAAAAAATTTGTAATTTTTGGCAATTCATCAGTATGATTGAAATTAGAACACGGAGATTAATATGAAACGCTACTTATTTCTTATTTTGGCAGTATTTGGCCTTAACTCTTATGGACAGATGTACAATGATGTAAAAGCGCATTTTCGCATAAACGGTACCAAAAAATATGAGATTCTACCGGATAAGCCTAGTACTATAGAGGTTTGGTTTACAGACACTCAGACTAACGAGATCATAAAAAACTTCAAACCTATGCACGGAAAAATTATGCATATGGTTCTAGTCAATAAAGATCTGTCTATATTTAAACATATTCATCCCTACCTCGACCCAGTCACAGGAAGATTTTTTATAAGTGTTAATGTTCCTGTAGCAGACCCAGATAATTTCCATATACCTGATGCGGCGACAACACCAGGACATTATATGTTAATGGCAGACGTAGATATTAAAGGTAAAGGAATGAGAATGGGTCATATTATGTTGGATATATTAGGCCAAAGCTCAAATACAGAAATGGTTTTAGATCCTATTTCGCCAGATGGATCAATTATATCCTATCACCAAAGCGAGGATAAAAAATACAAGGCCCTACTTAAGCAGTATAAAACGCAGGGACAATCTGGTTCCTTAATAGAGTTTGAAGTTGATCTCTACCAAGAAAATTCAAAGGGTGACTATATCCAAGTAAATGATCTAGAGCCTTGGCTGGCACAAGGTGCACATGCAGTATGGGTAAGTGATAATTTTATGGGAGAGCGGCCTATGCCATTTGCACATATGCATTCTAAGCTTCCAGGTTTTGGTTCAACTCTTGTTTTTAGCTTTCACGACAATGAGATTATGAAAGCAGGTAAACAAAAGATGTGGGTTCAAATAAAGCATCAAGACAAAGTGCTTACGATTCCCTTTATATTCGATTACTTCTAAGTTTAGCTAAATTATAATCTATAATTTTCTTCTGGCAGGGTCATCTCTTTAAGTGCTGCAAAAGGCCTTACAAAATTACCACTATTGAAGGTGGATTCAAAATCGTTTATAATCTGACTAACAAGCTCGGGTGTGTAATCATGAAGAAAAATTCGATGAACAAACTCTTCTGCAATAATAAAGATACACCCGAGAGGAAAAATCTGATCACCAGTTAAGCCTTTAGGAAATCCTGAACCATCTGGTCTTTCATGATGATTTAAAATAATCTTATCCACATCAGGTGGGATATTTTTTGATTTAGAAACCAGTTCTGCAGCTTTAACGGGATGGGACTTAATTTTTTTGATAATTCTCCAGTCATATTGATTAACATCTTCTGTTTCTAAATTACTTATTGTAAGCAAATTGATATCTTCACCTAAGGTGAGATCATGTAATAAACCAGCAAAAACTAGTTTTTGATTTGTGAGATAATTACTCCAATTCATCCTATCTGCAATTTCAACCGCAATATAGGAAGTGAGCACTGAGTGAGCATAAAGAAATTTGTTAGTTTGTTTGGCAATTTTAATTAATGATTTAATTTTTTTATCTTTTTCTTGTAATAACTTTATATTCGCTTCAGCAATCACATTCACCCTCTCAACCACTGTACGAGATACGCCAATCTTCAGTGCTAGATCAAGTATATTCTTTGCAAACTCTTCCTGTTTTGACTCTTTATTCTTATCTAAAAGTGGATTAGTCATTCCTGTTATCTGATTAAAATACAAATCTGAAAATCTTCCAAATTCTCGTTTATTGATATAGAATTCTTTTGCTCCTTTAAGAACAAATTTATCGATAACTTCCTTGTCGATAGGATCTGACTCACGGATAATCTTAATATATCTCTGGTGGGATATTTGGATATAAACATCACAAAAGGCCAAATGATTTTCTAATAACTGAGTTGGGGTAATAGAATAATACTCTGTTGAGGAATCATTATTAATATCAAGGCCTAGGGAATTTTTAATTTCATGAATAAATTCATCTCCATCTAAGGGGAGTTCAATATTATAGTATAAAGGGTATTTTGTTTTATTAATATCGATTGTAGAGTATTCTCCAATTGAAGGATAAAGGAATAGCCCTTTGATACCAATAGTTGTTGAAATATTATAAATTTCTTCAATAAATTTACTTTCTACTTCTGAGGCATTAATTATCAGTAGTTCATATTGATCTGTTTTCTTTATTGTCTCGATAACTCTACTGAAGTCGTTCAGAGTTTCAAAGTTAGCATTTAAATATCTTTGAGCGTAATCGGCTAAGTTATCTGGTAACTGACTCTTAGAGATATATAAAATTTTCATTTAATTTACCTTTTCTAAATCTTGGCTTACTTTTATTAAAATTTCTTGCAGTTGTTCTAACTTAAATGGTTTGGCCATAAATCCATCCATACCAACCTCTAGACATTTCTTTTTGTCTTCAGGAAATGCATTTGCTGTCATGGCGTATATTTTAATTTTACTATTG
>JBFKKF010000052.1:0-8977 GCA_041631355.1 Bacteriovoracaceae bacterium
ACATGACGTATGATCTTCTGTATGTTTTTGCTAATTTTATTTGATCTTGCGAATGTTGAGAAGCGTCAATAACAGTACATATCATAAATATAACGCTACACATATGATTCTTCCTTGGTTCAATAATTCTGTCCTTAGGTAAAAAATCATATTTAAAATTGTATTTCTTATATTAAAATAACCTAAATGTGCCGCTTTAAGTACAATTTTAAGTTCAGTGTTATCCTTATTACTCTCCATCGTTCCACGCACACGCATCCAAAGATTGATATAGGAATCTATTAAGGCCTTACCTGTAAAACTTCCCTTGTTACTTAGGAAAGATATCTTCCTTACAATCATCGGTATACTGATCGCCTTATCCACTTGCTGCCACTTATTTACTTCACTCAACCTTAAAGGATTTTCAACTCTAATATCATCAAAGATAACATCGTCAAACTTTTCAAACGATAATTTATTAATCTTTAACAGGGCATTTAAAATTAAGCCATCAACAATTGTTATATCTTCTTCATCTGGTATCGGAAGATTTTGAACATCAATTTCAGTATAAATATCTTCCATATGATACTTTTTGGGATCAATATAAAGATCAACATTGCCAGCATCAATAGCAAACTTTTTCTCATCAGACTTAATATCTACCTGCTGAAAACTAAAGGCCTTAAAAACATTTAAGAAACTAAAATCAAACTCCAATACGACTGTCGTACTAGGATCACTTATAACTAAGTTCTTTTCTTTTTTATCAAAGTTAACTTCAATATTCTGATGAGAGATCTGGGCCTTTGGCACCTTATAAATTGCCTTCGAGGCGTAAGCGGCCCCGGTTCCATCTAGGTAATCACCGTAAATATTTTGAACATCAATAAATGGAAAAGCGGCAAGAGCACTATTACAGATAAATAAGCAATTTATTAATAAAAATTTCATCGACGTCTTCTCACCTTTGAATTTGATCCACAGGTATAGCAATTTCTTTTTTGCATACCCCTCATATCGTTAATTCTATTATAAAAGCTATCCAGAGCAGTTTGTGCGGCATTATTATCAAGTAACCAAGAGAATTTCTTAACCCCTGGAAATAACTTTACAAGTTCCGTGATAACTTCAGAGCCCTTATAGATCTTTTCATCTATGATCAGGTGGATAACCTCTTCACACTCTTCTTGCTTTAATTCTGGATTCTGTAAATAAATTGCTTGATCATAAACTGATACAAATTTGATTTGATTTTTTACATCTAAAACTTCTAGAGCTTTTTTAAAGCGATTACAAAGCTGACATTCATTGTCATAAAGTAAAATCATATTTATCTCGTCGTTAAAAACTTATATTAAAGATTTACATTCAAAACTTCTAAAGTGTTCCCTATATGTACATTCTCTTTAGTCAGTATACTTCCGTTTTGAACGAATCTTAACTCATAATCTCCTGGGTTAAGAACTAGGTGATAAACTCCGGTGCTATGACCTTTATAAGTTTGTAATAGTTTATCTTCTCCAAACTTTCTAATTTCTACATTAAAATCACTAATTATATTCTTATTTAACTTCAGAACTCCACGTACTCCACTTTGACTTAATCTATCTAGAAGATGCATCCAGCCCGCTCTGTTGCGCTTAACTGTCTTGTCTCTCCACTTAGAGTAGTCAGGTTGAAATCCTTCACTATTGCTATTTAACTCTATAACGAAAGGAATAACCTGGTAGGCATCATACATCCAGTCAATATCTCCACCGTCCGCATTATATAGTAACTCCCAAGCCGTTCCTGCGGTATAGTCTAGCTTACTGGCAACTTCCTTTCCAATTCTTTCTACGACTTCCTGGGTTGGTGTCCTTTCTGGAGAGCATCCAAATGGATAAATCACAAGCTCCGAGTATGAATGGTAAGAAATATCAAATACAGGTCTAATTTTTGCAACAAAGCTCATCATTGCTTGTGTTTCTGGTTCTGATGCTGGGTTTTTACCTCTGTAAGTCTGGGACCATCGCCATCCGCTTGACCCCCTACACTTATTCCAACCTGTGGGATAATTACGATTTAGATCAACCCCATAGCCACCTCTATTATTTTTTCGCCACCATCGATCTTTTTCCCACATCTTGTTATTACCATCAACGTTAAACATTGGAAGGATCCAAATCTGATTTTGATTTACCCATGTTTGAATTTGTTTATCCGTATTATATTTTGTTAATAGTGTTTCGATAATATCCAGTGAAACTTCAGGGCTCATTACTTCTCGTGCATGGTGCATTGAATTGAATAATACAGCAGGCTCTTCTAGTTCTAAAGTGTCTGGGTTGTCTGAAATTTTCATTGCCCAAATATCGCGTCCCTCAATTGATTTTCCAATAGATTCAAGTTTCGTTATATTTGGATACAAACTATGAAAGCGATTTAATATTTCGGCTATCTCATCTGGTGTTTTATATTCAGCATCAGGACCTTTGGTTATCCCTTTAACTTCCGCTATATGGATAGAGAATTTTTCATTACTTAATTTTTGGTAGTCATAATCGTTGATTAATATATCGATTTCTTTTTTCTTAATATTTACACCAGCAATATCAATATCTAGCTCGGAGAGCTTTTTAAAGGTTTTGTGAAAGTCATCTGTTTGAATGCGACCTAAAAACTTCCAGTCCTTCTCAAAAAGTGGGTTATGTTGTGAACTCGCTAAGCTCATATTCATACATACAAAACATAAAGTGATTAACGACAATCTTATCTTGGATAATTTCATTTTCTGCTCCTAAACAAAATACACTTATCTAATAGGACAACAGACTATTTGGAAAACGTAAATATTTTTATGCTTGTGCGTTATTCTCCGGTATTGAGAACTCGGTATAGTTGACTATGCTGCTTGCTCTTTGGAAGGAGAAAATTCTTCTGGCCACTCGTATGATGCATCCTCTTTATATTGCTTGGCCTTATCTTCATGACCACCATCACTTAAGGCCTTAATTAATATTTTTACCGCCTGCGGATCCTTATAACCTTTATTCCACAGATCTGTTCCTTTGGAGATACACTCATCGAGACTAAACTTTTTGTGTTTAGCGAGATAGAAAGAGATCATGTAGTACTTGACATCAGATTTAGCTTTGCCAAAACGAGGTAGTAATTTCTCAGCTTCAGGATAAAGATTATTTTCAATATAGACTTTTACCATTGCAAATAAAAACTTTGCTTTACCAGCACAGCTAACCGCACTTTTTTCAAAGTATTTTTTTCCTTCATCAAGCTTGTGTTCTAGAAAATAGTATTTTCCAGTCACGTAGAGCCCTGAACACATATAATTTGTAACCTGCTCGTCTCTCTCATCTAACTCTATATATAGATTGTAGTAGTACTCCATATCTTCGTAATTTTTAGTTGTAATTGCTAGTCTTATAACTTCTTTTAATCGATCAGGGTTTGCAGGGAAGTACTTCGCAATATTTTTCACAACAGCATAAGCATTAGGGTAATCCTTTTTATCCATAAATAGCTTGTACAGTCCTACCTGACATTTATAATGTATTTTATTTACTTTTAAACCGTCTTTGTATCCCTGCTCTGCTTCATCTTTAATATTTAATAAATCTTTCGTTTGAGCGTAGTAAAAAATTGCTAATGACGGCTTCTTGTTTAAGCCTTTAGCCTTCTCAAAGAGTTTTAAAGCTTCTTCATATTCATTTGCAACCAGTTTTTCCTTACCTGCATCAATCGTCTGAATATACTCTGAAGGATAAAGCTTATTTATTACGGCCGAGACTAAACTTTTATCTAAGCTTTGCATGGTGTAGGGCTTTATAATAAAACTATCTACGTCTTCTTCTGCGGCTTTTGCAACTGCTGACTGTGAAATATTTGAGGTGATCAATATAAGGACTGCCTTCTTTTCTTGAGGATGCCTTAACCTATACTCTTTGAACAAATCAAACCCGGAACCACCCTTTATTGTATAATCAGATAGAATTAGCTTAGGAAGGCTCGTGTTTACAATCTCTAAGGCTTCTGTAAGATGGGCCACACTGTGAATTTTCCCTCTGTCGGCTCCCATATCCACTAGGGTTTTGACCAAACGACGTCGTGAAGCAGAACTTCTGTCTACTATCATAATCTCTTCGCTTGAGATAAATTCTTTAAATTTTTTCAGATCGTTTTCACTGTTCATCTAGTTTACGAAACTCCCTTCGCAGCATTCATAAATGCAAAAATATTATCTTGTCTCTCCTGATACAGAGACATGAACTTTTTATACTCTTCTAAATCAATCTTATTAAGATCAATAATAATTCCTTCTTGCTTCGAATCCATATGATCGATATCTGAGACGACACCGACAACTTTCATCTCAATCTCACTTCCACTATACTTAAGGGACAACTCCCCTCTAACTTCTTCACCATGCTTAAACTTATGAGCAGGAGCGTTAACAACTAGCTCATCTTCATAGAAGTCTTCAAACTCGCAAGTAATACTTTCATCTTGCCCTGAAAGGTTTTTTCTCCACAATGTCACAAACAATTGTCCCGATTCAAGACTGAGCTCGTTCATATCAGCAGGAGGGGCTGGATCAGCAGGAGGGGCTGGCGTATTATTCTCTTCAGCGACTTCGTCTCTTTCATAACGTGGAGTGCTTTGAGCTTTCATACCCAGGGCTTCCGCCATTTCATCTTCTTTTAGTGAGCGTTCATCTCTCTCATCTTGGCGATCTAGATTAAGATCACCACCTCTTTCGTCAATCTTTTTATTATCCACATCTTCGTCTAGATCCAAACTTGGTTCTTGCGCTGGATTAAGCTTAGCCTTTGCAAATAAATCTGTAATCGCCGAAGATTTTTTCTCTAGTTCCTTTTTAGTTTCCTCATCTAACTCCTCAATTGGAGTTTCTAGTATGGATTTAACCTCTGCTTGCAAAGAAGCAATTTCTTCTGCATTTTTGGCCAGCTCTGATTCTTGTTCCTCTCCAATATTCTCATCATGGGCCAGCTCACCTTTATCTGATGAAGATTCTTCTTCGCTATCGTGATCGGCTTTTAAGGATTTATCTTGCTTGGCATTTTTAAGGGGATCTTCTGATAATGGATTTTCATCGGCTCTAGGACTCCCCTCCTGGTCAAGTTCATTCTTAGAAGTTTTCTCTGATTCTTCCCCCTCATTGTCGGAATGCTTGAGTTGATTTTTCTTGGCCAGCGGGGATTCACCTAATTCATCACCACCTACTTCATCACCGTGTTCTCGACCTTTTTTATTAAGTTCCTCAGCTGCAAAGCCTAGCTCTTGCACTTCTTTAGGCTTTCTTGTTTCAGATTCAACAAAAGAATCCATCCAAGATTCTGCTTCATTTTTATTTTTTCCGCTTCCATCGGAGTGTTTTTCATCGCTTTCAATATTATCTTGATTGGCTCCTTCAGACTTATCACCTTGACTTGAGCCTTCAATTTCTTTCCTTAAAGACTTCTTTTTTAAAGCTATTTTCTCTTCTAATTTATCCTCTTGTTCTTTCTTTTCAACTTCTTTCTCGATATCTGATAGACTAAAGTCGTCACTAAAATCTTCTGTTGCTTCTTCAAAAGCGTCATCATTTGTACCCTTAGGCTCACCTGTAGTTGAACCTAGCTTGTCTTGCTTAGCTTCTAAAGGATTTTCCTCTAATTCTCTTTCTTTCTTATTCTCTTCATTGTTTTTCCCAACTTCACCACGTAAGCGCCCGACTTCTTTTTTATTTTTCCCTTGCCCACTAAGGTCATTATCTTTCTTTTCATCCTTATAACTTGAGTCTCTCTTAGCTTCTTTGCCTTGTTCGTTCTTTGCTTCTTTGCCTTGTTCGTTCTTTGCTTCTTTGCCTTGTTCGTTCTTTGCTTCTTTGCCTTGTTCGTTCTTTGCTTCTTTGGCCTCGGCTTCATCATCCTGATCATCAAAGTCGTCTTTCTTTTGTAAAAGACCTTTTTTAAGCAGATCTTCATCAATTTGCTTTTTCTTATTTCTGTTTGATGGTAAGTAATCCGCTAATTCATCTCCATCATCTGCTTCAGTACTCTTTGCACTTTCTTGAGTTTTCGTATTAGAAGCACTCTCTTCTGTTTCGTTTTGAGACTTGCTCTTGGATTTCTTTGCATCAATATTATCTTCTGGTCTTCCACCTTTATCTCGTTTGGAAAGCGCTTCTGTCTTTTCACTTTCATCTTCACGACCAATTTCGCCTGTTTTTGCATTTTCCTTTTTAGTATTCGGCCCACTTTGCTTTTTATCTTTATTACCACTACTTAAAACCCCATCCTCACTTTTATCCGCTTCTGTTGTTTGCCTTGCTTTTTTGGGTTTACGTTGTTGATTGAAGTCCTGTTCATCTTCATCAACTGCTCTATTCTTCCAATGCTTTGCTAGTGGATCTTCTTCAAAATCACTTTCGTCGACTTGATTTTCTTTTGTAGCACTACCTTTTAGATCACCCTCTAGGTCATTGTCCGAAGACCCTGTTTTTTTGCGTCCACTCCAATTTTTAGCTAATGGATCATCTTTATAGTCACCATCATGCTCTTCTGATTTAGAACTATGCTTCTTCGTATCTATTTTTCCTTTTAGATTTCCCTCTTCCTTTTCAGTTGCTTTATTCTTTCCTTTTAAGTGTCCATCGAGATTTTCAGTTGACTCAACATCCCCTTCAAGATCTTCATTCTTCAAGCGCGATGTTTTCCCTTTACCCTCAAGATATCCATCATCTTGCTCTTCTTTGTCCGACTTACCAGACATGTTTTTGTCTTTTTCTTTATCGACTTTGGTACGGCCTAAGATATTAGATTCAGCGTCACTTTTTTCAGTGTCTACAGCATCCTCTGTTTCCTTACTCTCTTCATCAGAAAAACTAGTTTCATCCTCATTAACTTCTTCATCTGCTTCAAAATTAAATTTTGTTTCACAGGTTTCCAAGATAAACGACTCTTTAGTGACTGCAGAGCGTGAGTTTTCACTAATTTTTAATTGATTCTCATCAAAAAGAAATCTTGAGTATATTTTTTTACTTACATCATAAAAATAGAGATGTGGTGCCTCAGAAGTAAAACTCCAGCGTTTAGCATCCCAGTCAAACTCGGGCTTATTTCCAATAAAGTACCACGCTCCATTATCCGGTGTTAATACTTCACGTACTTCTGATTTTATAACAAACTTCCAAGTAGAATACTTATCTCCTGGTTGGCTTTCTAATTCAATCCAGTTTCCTACATGTGGTGATGGACCAAGTAACTTTATTAGCCACTTTCGAATGACTTTTTTAAAATCTCCACGCGACTTAATTAACCAAATATCACTTGATGTGTTAAGTGATGGCACAAGTACAAATTCATCTTTTTCATCTGAACTTGTTGCCTTCTTCTGGTTGGCCAACTTTCGTTGTTCAACTTTTTTTTCCTTTGCAATTTTATCTAACTGTGCCTTAATGGCCTTTGACCAGAACTCCAGCTTAAAACTTAATGTTCTGGCAGCTGTTGTTGGTTCTAGTAAGTCCATACAACCATACTTGGCTAGCGCATCTTCAATTTTTTTATTTTTTAATGATGTAATACAAGCTGGTTTTAACAAACCTCTTTTAATTAATTTTCTGTTCGCTTTTAAGATACCTATTGCATCGACTAAGTCTTTTTTATTAACTACTTTAAAAAACAAAACCCCATTCTCAGATTGACCAATAAACTGCTTTACCTCACTGACTTCTTCAACAGATTCGAGATGAAAGTTTTCTCTCTCTGCATAGGCTTTTTTCAACTCCGTGATTAATGAAAGAGATTCATCTAAATTGAAAAATATTAAATTTACTTGCGTCATTAACAACCCTATGTTTTACACTAATCCATTAGAATTTATCGGTTTTTTTGTCCTTACCTATAGCTTTTATTATCATTATATACTTGAGTATTTCCCCTCGATAAACGTAAGGGAATTCATAATTTAGCTCAACAAAACTTTTCAAATTACGATAATAAAGTATGGATGAAAGAGACTTAGGTGAGCGCAAGGATCAACTACTTGCTATTCTGAATTCAGGCAGTCATGTTGAGATTAAAGAAGCTCTTGAAGAGTTTCCATCAGCTATTGTTATCGAAACCCTAGAAGAAAATAAAACCGATTTAGAAATTATTGAATTTCTAAAGATACTTGAACTTGAGGATGCTGGTCGAATCTATAGTTATCTCTCGCTAGATAAACAATACGAATTTTCCAAAATTTTAGATAAAAGATTTTTATCTGAACTTTTCACGAATATGTATTCTGATACCAGAGCAGATTTATTTCAAGAATTCTCCAAAGAAGAACAAATCGAAATTCTTCCTTACTTAGATAAAAAAACTAGAGAAGATGTAATCGTTCTCAGTGCTTATGAACCTGATACTGCTGGTGGTATTATGAGCACTGATTTTGCGACGGTTTTGATAACGATGACCTGTCAACAGGCCCTCGCAAAAATTCGCCATGATGCTCCTTCTCAGAAAATGATCTACTATATATTTGTTGTAAACGATGACATGGAAATGCTAGGTATCATTACAATTAAAGACTTAATCATGGCCGACCCAAAGGATATTGTTAAAGAACTTTATAATGATAATTTTGTTTATGTGGAAGTTAATGACGATAGAGAGCATGTTGCTCAAATGATCGAAAAGCACGATTTAGTTGCCATCCCCGTACTTAATAGCTTAAATCAACTTGTAGGTATTGTATCTCACGAGGAAGCAATTGATGTCATCCGAGCAGAACATACAGAAGATATGGAAAAATTTATGGGGATTGTTCCCTCCGAGGATGAGCAGACATCGTACCTTGATACATCTTCCCTACAACACTTTAAAAAAAGGGTCGTCTGGCTTGTTGCCTTAGCCGCTATTGGTCTTATTTCTGGGGTTATTATTCACCATTATCAAAGTGTTTTAGAGCAATTAATTATACTTGCTCTTTATATGCCTATGATGACTGC
>JBFKKF010000053.1:0-8944 GCA_041631355.1 Bacteriovoracaceae bacterium
GACTACGTTAAGAACATGATTACTGGTGCCGCTCAAATGGATGGTGCTATTCTTGTTTGTTCTGCTGCAGATGGACCAATGCCTCAAACTAGAGAGCATATCCTTCTTGCTAGACAGGTAGGTGTTCCTGCGATCGTTGTTTTCTTAAATAAAGTAGATCAAGTTGATGATGAAGAATTACTAGAACTAGTTGAAATGGAAGTTAGAGAGTTATTATCTTCTTACGATTTCCCAGGTGATGATACTCCAATCGTTGCTGGTTCAGCTCTTGCTGCTCTTGAAGGTAGAGATGAAGAGATTGGTAGAAAGAAAGTTCTTGAGCTTATGTCACAAGTTGATGAGTATATTCCAACTCCAACAAGAGATATCGATAAAGATTTCCTAATGCCAGTTGAGGATGTTTTCTCAATCTCTGGACGTGGTACAGTTGTTACAGGAAGAATCGAAAGAGGTGTAATTAACGTTGGTGACGAAGTTGAAATCGTTGGTATTAGAGAAGCTTCTAAGACAACAATTACTGGTGTAGAGATGTTTAGAAAGCTTCTAGACAGAGGTGAAGCTGGTGATAACGTTGGTCTTCTACTAAGAGGTACTAAAAGAGACGAAATCGAAAGAGGTCAGTGTCTTATTAAGCCGGGTACAGTTAAGCCACACGCTAAATTTAACTGTGAAGTTTATATCCTTACAAAAGATGAAGGTGGAAGACATACTCCAATCTTCAAAGGGTACAGACCACAATTTTACTTCAGAACAACTGACGTTACTGGATCAATCACTCTTGGTGATGGTGTAGAAATGATCATGCCTGGAGATAACACTTCTTTTGCTGTTGAGTTAATCACTCCAGTTGCAATGGAAAAAGGTCTTCGTTTTGCAATCCGTGAGGGTGGTAGAACAATTGGTGCTGGTACAGTATCTGAAATTTTAGACTAATTAGTTTAGTTTTAAATATAAAGGGACTGGTTTCATGCCAGTCCTTTTTTTTGGGCGTATAGCTCTAATTGGTAGAGCGGCTGATTCCAAATCAGTAGGTTGGGGGTTCGAGTCCCTCTGCGCCCGCCACGAAAACAGAGAATCTTTTATATAATGTAAAAAATATCTGTCCATATCATATTAAATCCCGTATAAATGATCTTTTTTGTAGACAAAATGATGAATTTTTCGCATATATGATGAACTCTTGTAGTAAAAAGGGATTGGTGTTATGTCTTTAACGGTTAAAGATAATGGAAAGAAATGGATCCAGAGTAGTGTAGCAGCGCTTTGTGCGATCTTAGTTTATGTTCTAATTAGTTTGTTTAAGCAGCTTGGAGAGTGGTTTGAACTTGAGTCTAAAGTTAGTTCATACTTAATGATTACCCAGGCATTGTCAGTTTTGGCGGCTTTAGGGGTCTTTATTTATATAATGAAAAACCAAAAGACTAAAACTTTTTTGGAAGAAGTGTATCAGGAAGCCATTAAGGTTGTATGGCCTGATAAAAATGAAACAGTAAAGCACACCGTAGGAATTATGATTGGTGTAACAATTGTAGGTGTTTTGCTTGCAGTATTTGATTTAGCTGCAACTTGGTTATTAAGTCTTTTAAACTAGTTAAGGATATTTCGATGAGTGAAGAAATTAAAAACGAAGATACTCCAGAAGTAAATGAAACCACTGAGGCCACAGGTGAAGAAAGTGCCGAGGAGACTAATGATAATGGTCTTGCTAAAGGTGATGGCCCAGATTTTAAGTGGTATGTAGCTCACGTACTTAGCGGATATGAAGGTAGAGTTTCTAAAACATTAAAAGAGAGAATTCTAAACTACGGTGTTACTGATTACTTTGCGGAGATATTAGTTCCTGAAGAAACAGTTACTACTAATGTAAATGGAAAGAAGAGAAATATTAAAAAGAAATTCTTTCCTGGCTATATGCTAATTAAAATGATCATGAATGATAAGACATGGCATATTGTTAAGGATACCGATAAGATCACGGGTTTTATTGGTGGGACTCCTGATCGGCCACAACCGATCACAGATGACGAAGCAGCCTATATGTTGGGTCAAACTCAGGAAGGGTTTAAAAAACCACGTTCCACAACATCATTTTCTGAAGGTGATTCAGTTAAAGTTGTTGAGGGACCATTTGCGTCTTTTGTGGGAACGGTTGAAAGTGTTGCTGCTAATGGAAAACTTAAAGTTAATGTTTCGATATTTGGTCGTCCAACTCCGGTAGAATTGGATGATACACAAGTAGAAAAAGCATAATTGATATAAACAAGGCTAACGGGAGACTAAAAGTCGCTTGAACCGAGGAGTTAAAAATGGCAAAGAAAATTACAGGGTTTATCAAGTTACAAATCGAAGCTGGTAAAGCTAACCCAGCACCACCGATCGGACCAGCACTTGGTCAAAAAGGTGTTAACATCATGGAGTTCTGTAAAGCATTTAATGCAAGAACTCAAAAAGATGCAGGAACAGTCTATCCAACAATTATTACTGTTTATTCTGACAGATCTTTTACTTTTATTACTAAAACACCTCCAGCAACTTACTTATTGAAAAAGCACTTAAAAAAGAAAAGCTTTGCAAATAAGCCAGGACACGAAGTTGCAGGGACAGTTTCGGAGAAAATCGTAGAGGATATTGCAAATGCAAAAATGCCAGACCTTACAGCTGCTGATTTAGACGCGGCAAAAAGAACAATTGAAGGTTCCGTAAGATCTTCTGGTCTTAAGTTGGAATATAAATAATATCGGGAGACTTAGGTCGTTAATACCGTAGGAGCATCAAATGAAAAAAATTAATAATAAAAGAAAAGAAGCATTCGCTAAAGTTGATAAAAACAAATTATACACAGTTAATGAAGCAATTACTCTTACAAAAGACGCATCATATGCGAAATTTGATGAGACAGTTGATGTGGCTTTTAGACTTGGTGTTGATCCAAGACATGCTGACCAAATGATCAGAGGGGCAATTGTAATGCCTGCTGGGACTGGTAAGAAAGTAACTGTAGTAGTAATCACTTCAGGGGAAAACATCACAAAAGCTGAAAAAGCTGGTGCAGATCTTGTTGGTGGTGATGATATTATTCAAAAGATCCAAGGCGGTTGGATGGATTTCGATAGAGTTATTGCTACTCCAGACATGATGGGAAAAATTGGTAGAATCGCTAGAATTCTAGGGCCAAGAGGTCTTATGCCAAACCCTAAACTTGGTACAGTAACTACAGATGTTGAAAAAGCAATTTCTGAACAAAAAGCTGGTAAGGTTGAATACAGAACAGATAAAACTGGTATTATTCACGTTCCATTTGGAAAGAAATCTTTCGAAGACGCAGCACTGCTTGATAACTTCAAAGCAATTGCCGGAGCCATCGTTAGAGCAAAGCCAGCAAGTGCGAAAGGTACTTACCTAAAGTCAGTAACGATTAGTACTTCAATGGGACCAGGAATTAAATTAGATACGAATGACGTATCAGCATTAGGATAAATAGTTTATAGGGGTTGATGAAAGCCGGTTCGCATTGGATGCGTATAAATCCTGCCTAAATCCCCCTCCAATATTAACAAATAGGAGGAATCGATGATTACCAGAGGACACAAAGACGCTGTAATCAAAGATCTAAAAGAGAAAATCGAAAACTCAAGAGCGCTTTTCTTAACAAACGTGATTGGTATTGAAGCTAATCAAGCTGTTGAATTAAGAAAAAAGGTACGAGAAGCCCGTGGTGCGATTGTAGTTACAAGAAACACTCTATTTAGAAAAGCAGCGGAAGGAACTTATGCAGAAGAATTGCTTAAGGACCTTAAAGGTACAAATGCGGTAGCATTCGCATTTGAAGACGCTCCTGGTGTTGCCAAAGCTTTATTTGAAACAAGTAAAGAGTTAGAGGCAGTTTCGCTAGGTAAGGGTTATTTGAACCAAGAACTTTTAGATGAGGCAACAGTTAGTGCACTAGCTAAGCTTCCATCAAGAGACGAAATGCTAGGAACATTACTTGCTACTTTCCAAGCGCCAATTTCTGCATTTGCACGAGTGCTTAATGCATTAAAAGATGAGTGTGAAACTCAAGGTGTTGAAAAAGCAGCAGATTTAAAAGTAGAGCCTAAAGCTGAAGAAGCGGTAGAGGCTTAATTAATTAAATTAGATTTATTTTTAAGGAGATAATCATGTCAATTTCAAAAGAACAAATAGTAGAAGCAATTTCAAATATGTCAGTATTAGACTGTGCTGAGTTAGTAAAAGAATTAGAGGAAAAGTTTGGTGTATCTGCAGCTCCTGTAGCTGTTGCTGGTGCAGCAGCGGCTGGTGAATCGGCTGAAGAGAAAACTGAATTTGACGTAGTTCTTGCTGAAGCTGGTGCTAAGAAAATCAACGTAATTAAAGAAGTTAGAGGAATCACTGGACTAGGTCTTAAAGAAGCAAAAGAGATCGTAGAAAGTGCCCCTAAAACATTAAAAGAAGCTGTTTCTAAAGAAGAAGCTGAAGAAATCAAGAAAAAACTTGAGGCGGCTGGCGCTAAAGTTGAGCTTAAATAATTTTGCACTGCTTTAATAGCTTGAAATAAATTTTATTGGAAGTGTACTTTGTGCACTTCCATTTTTGCGTATGTAGTTGTAAAAAACTTATACAATTTTTTTATAAAAATATTAAAAATATCGTTACTCAGGAGGCAGTCAAATGACAAAAGTTTTCAGCCCAAATGAGTGGTATCGTTGTAGTTTCGGCAGAAGTGAGACAGTCATTGAACCGCCATCATTGATGCGCCTTCAAATTAAGTCTTACGAGGATTTTCTTCAAAGAGATATTCCACCTGCTCGTCGTGAGGACATTGGTCTTCAGGCAGTTTTTAAATCTGTATTCCCAATCTATGATTTCAACAAAACCGTTTCCCTGGAATTTGTTAGTTATTCTCTAGAAGAGCCTAAATATTCTGTTCAAGAATGTAAGGCGAGAGGACTTTCTTACGAATCTCCATTGAAGGTGACTGTTAGGTTGGTTTTCTTCGATGTAGACGAAGAGAATGAGGAAAACAGAACAATCTCTTCTATTAAAGAGCAAGAGGTTTACCTAGGTAATATTCCGCTTATGACTGAAACAGGGTCATTTGTTTATAATGGAACTGAGAGAGTTATCGTATCTCAACTTCACAGATCTCCGGGTATTATTTTCGAACACGATAGTGGGAAAAAACACTCTTCGGGTAAATTACTTTATTCCGCAAGAATTATCCCTCATAGAGGTTCGTGGTTAGATTTCGAATTTGATCACAAAAACGTTTTATACGCACGAATCGATAGAAAGAGAAAGCTTCATGCTACTGTAGTCCTTAAGGCTTTAGGTTACTCAGTATCTGAGCTCCTTCACTTATTCTACGAAAAAGAAACAATTCATTTAGATGAAAAGAAATACGAAAGAGAGCTTGATCTTGAACTTTTAATTGGTTCAAGGGCCGATGAAGACATCCTTGACCCGTCAAGTGGAAAAGCGCTTGTTAAGAAAGGTAAAAAAGTTACTAAAGTATCTGTGAAGAAGATGAAAGAAGCTGGTGTAACAAGGCTTCCTTTGTCATTGGAGCAAGTAACTGGAAAAGTTCTTTTTGATGATATATATGATGAAGAAACTGGTGAAGTAATTGCTTCGGCTAACGAGGCTCTTACTGAGGATAAAATCTTTGATTTAATGAAAGCTGGTTATTCTACGGTAGATGTATTGTATATCGACGGGGTTAACTTTTCTGATCAGATCAGAAATACAGTACTTTTAGATAAAACAAACTCAACTGAAGATGCATTAGTTAAAATCTTTGAAAGATTGAGACCGGGTGAGCCGCCAACTGAAGAGGCAGCTCAGACATTATTTGATTCTTTATTCTTTGATGCTTCTAGATATGACCTATCTAAAGTTGGTAGAATGAAGATCAATTATAAATTTGGAATGGATATTCCAGTTGAGAACACAACACTAACTAAAGACGATATTATTAGGACAGTTAGATACCTTGTAGACCTTAATAACGGTCACGGTAGAGTTGATGATATCGACCACTTAGGGAACAGAAGAGTTAGAGCGGTTGGTGAACTACTAGAAAATCAATTTAGAGTTGGATTAGTTAGAATGGAGAGAGCAATCAAAGAAAGAATGATTGCAATTGAGCTTGATACTATGATGCCTCACGATCTAGTAAATCAGAAACCTGTTGCAGCTGCTGTTAAAGAATTCTTTGGTTCTTCCCAACTTTCTCAATTTATGGATCAAACGAACCCATTGTCTGAAGTTACTCACAAAAGAAGATTATCAGCACTTGGGCCAGGTGGTTTAACTAGAGAGAGAGCGGGGTTTGAAGTTCGAGATGTTCACCCAACTCACTATGGTAGAATGTGTCCAGTAGAGACTCCAGAAGGACCAAATATTGGTCTGATCACCTCACTTGCAACATTTGCCAAAGTTTCTGAGTACGGATTTATTGAAACTCCTTATAGAGAAGTTGGTGAAAACGGAAGTGTTTCAGATAAAGTTAAGTACTTCTCTTCGTTTGAAGAAGAAGGAAAAATTATTGCTCAAGCAAATGATGCGCTTATAAAAGATGGTAAACTTGAAGGTTCTTTAATCCCTGCCAGAAGAAAGGGTGAACTTGCGAGATTGGATGCTGAAGAAATTGATCTAATGGACGTTGCTCCATCTCAGATGATTTCCATTGCGACCTCCCTTATTCCTTTCTTGGAGCACGATGATGCCAACCGTGCACTAATGGGATCAAACATGATGAGACAGGCAGTCCCTGTTGTTAAAACTGATGCTCCTATTGTTGGTACTGGTATTGAAGGAATTGTGGCCAGAGACTCTGGTGCAATTTTATTTGCTAAGAATGCTGGAAAGGTTATCTTTGTTGATTCCAACAGAATTGTTATTCAGAGAGATAATGCCAAGGAAACTGAGTCTGCAGTTGATGTTTACAAACTAATCAAATATCAAAGAACAAACCAAAATACATGTGCTAACCAAAAAGCACTTGTAAGAGAAGGTGATGTGGTTAAAGCAGGGGACGTTATCGCTGATGGTCCTGCAACTCACTTAGGAGATCTTGCTCTGGGACAAAACGTACTTGTAGCATTTATGCCCTGGGGTGGATATAACTATGAGGATTCAATCCTTATTTCAGAAGATATGCTTGCACAAGATATTTTTACTTCAGTTCACATCGAATCTTTTGAAGTAGAAGCAAGAGATACTAAGCTTGGTAAAGAAGAAATTACTAGAGATATTCCAAATGTAAGCGAAGAAGCTCTAAAAGACTTAGACGAAGCGGGTATTATCAGAGTTGGTGCAGTTATCAAACCAGGTGATATCTTAGTTGGTAAGATTACACCAAAGGGTGAGACGCAATTATCTCCAGAAGAGAAGTTATTAAAAGCAATCTTTGGTGATAAAGCAGGGGACGTTAAAGATACATCTTTAAGAGTTTCTTCTCACGTACATGGAACGGTAATCGATGCTCACGTTTTCACAAGAGAAGGGGTTGAGCTTGATTCAAGATCTAAGGCAATAATTGAAAGAGAAACTGAACTAATCAGAAGAGACGAAGCTATTGAGATTAAGGCCATTCAAAGGTCTGCTCTTAAGTCAATCGCAGCGATGTTAAAAGGTGCGAAGACAGCGGATACGCTAGTATCAGAAGATGGTTCAACAGAATTACTTGCTAAAGGTTCTGATATTACAGAAGAAGCGTTAACAAACGTTCCGTTTGAATTAATTGGTTACTTGCCACTAGAGGCTAGCCTTGAAGACAAGCTTACTGAGTACTTTGCTGATATCAGAAATAGAATTAACTTAGTAAGACAGCGTTCAAATGATGAAATAGCTAAACTGCACAAGGGTGATGAACTTCTTCCTGGTGTAATTAAAAAAGTAATCGTTTACGTTGCAATTAAGAGAAAGCTTCAGGCTGGGGATAAAATGGCCGGTCGTCACGGTAACAAAGGGGTTATCTCTCGAGTTCTACCGAAAGAAGATATGCCATACTTAGCAGATGGAACGCCAGTTGAAATCGTACTTAACCCTCTAGGGGTTCCGTCACGGATGAATATTGGGCAGTTACTTGAACTACATCTTGGTTGGGCCGGTAGAGGTCTAGGTGAGAAAATTAATTATATGTTAGAGAAAAAATACGAAGCAGATAAGCTAAGAGATTTAATTTCTCGAATCTATAAGAAAGAAGCTGTAGATAAGTGGTTAAAGAAAGCATCTGATAAGCAAGTTAAAGAATTAGCTGAACAATTAAAAACGGGTGTTAGATTTTCAACTCCTGCTTTTGATGGTGCTAGAGAAATTGATATTGAAGATAAGCTTGAGCTTGCTGACCTTGATAAGTCTGGTAAGACAACACTATTCAACGGTATTACTGGTGAGGCATTTGCCGAGGAAGTAACAGTTGGAACAATGTACATGCTTAAACTTCATCACTTAGTAGATGAGAAAATTCACGCTAGATCTACAGGGCCATACTCTCTTGTTACTCAACAACCACTTGGTGGTAAGGCACAATTTGGTGGTCAGAGACTTGGGGAAATGGAAGTTTGGGCACTGGAAGCATATGGTGCGGCTTATACCTTACAAGAGTTCTTAACCGTTAAATCTGATGATGTAGTTGGTAGAACAAGAATGTATGAATCAATTGTTAAAGGTGAAAAAGTTCTTGAACCAGGACTTCCTGAATCATTTAACGTTTTAGTTAAAGAATTACAGGCATTAGCACTTGATATGAAGCTGGAAGAACCAACAGCTGAAAATTTATAGTTTTAAATAATTAATGAGAGGCAATACTCTATGAAAGATTTATTAAATTTTTTCGATAAACCAAAAGATCCAATTAGCCTTGAAGCTGTTTCAATTTCTATGGCCTCTCCTGACACAATCAGAGAGTGGTCTTTTGGTGAAGTAAAAAAACCTGAAACTA
>JBFKKF010000054.1:0-8909 GCA_041631355.1 Bacteriovoracaceae bacterium
GGGGGCATTTTCCTCATATGGACTGTTAAGAAAGTTCATTAAATTAAGATCCCATCAGATGCTTAGTATAGAAGTGATGTGTATGAGTGCTGTTTCAGTATTTATTCTTTACTACCTCTCAACTCAGCAAGAGTTATATCTTAAAACTGCCAAGGCAGATGAGATCTATATTTTGGCCCTGGCCGGTATACCAACCTTGATGCCTTTTTGGCTCTTTTCAACTGCTTTAAAAGACCTCCAACTGATCGTTGTAGGATTTTTCCAGTATCTGGCCCCAACTCTTCAATTTTTTGTGGGATACTTTCTCTATCATGAGACAATTACTGCAAGTGACTTATATTCCTTTATTTTTATCTGGACGGCCTGCGTAATTATCAGTATGAATTCAATATATAGGAGTCAACTTGCGCGGTAACCAATTTGGACAATTATTTACAATTACAACTTTTGGAGAATCCCACGGGCCTGCCCTTGGTGTTGTTATTGACGGTATGCCAAGTAAAATCGATATTTGTTTAACTGACTTACAAAAAGAGCTGGATAAAAGAAGACCTGGACGACTTAAAGTCTCCACAGCTCGAAATGAGCTTGATGAAGTAGAAGTCCTCTCTGGTATCTATAATAATACGACATTAGGGACACCTATTTGTATAATTGTTAAAAACACAAACCAAAGAAGCCAAGACTATAATCAACTACAAAACTCCTATCGACCAGGACATGCGGATAAAACAACATTAGATAAATTTGGAATTCGCGATCATCGAGGGGGTGGACGGGCCAGCGGTCGAGAGACAGTATCTAGAGTCATTGCGGGGTACTTTGCTTCACTTATTATTCCTGAAATTAAATTTAATTCTTATATCACAGAACTAGGTCCCCACAATTTCACTGCTAATAAACAGCTCACCTCCAAGCTAGGACTGGCCGACGGTGAACAGGATGCATTAATTGAAAAGTACTTATTGGACTTGAAGTCAAAAGGTGAATCCGTTGGTGGAAAAGTAAGACTCAGTATTAAAAATTGTCCTGCCGGATTAGGCGATCCCGTTTTTGATAAATTAAAAGCTGAACTTTCAAAAGGAATGCTAAGTATCGGAAGCTGTATGGGAGTTAGCTTTGGACAGGGACATCATTTTGCCCGGCTACTAGGAAGTGAGATATCTAGTGATCCTAAAAACTTTGCAGGAATTGAAGGAGGAATTTCTAATGGGGATGAAATCTATCTGGATCTATTCTTTAAAGCACCTTCAACCATTGGGGATAAAGCAAAAGAAGGAAGACATGATCCTTGTATACTTCCTAGGGTGTTACCAGTCGTGGAGTCCATGGGAAAGATTATTTTAGCAGACATGTATCTTCGCCAAAAAGCGTTTACTTTTTAGCTCTACTCTTTTTTGATGCTTTCAACTTTTCTCTCAAATAAAAATCAGCAATGGATAAGGAAGAACGATATCTTAAATCAAGTGAAGTAAATTCTTTTTCAATGTCTTGAGTTTTAATAAGGGGCATTTTACTCCATTCATACTTTTTCCCACGGTAGACAACCCCTTCTTCTCCGGCATGAATTGCATTATTTAAGGCATAGGTTTTATTATCAGATAATAAATCTTCTCCAAAGCTTAAATACTCTGTATCCGACAAAGAAATATTATACAAGGTCGACATAATATCTTCATGAGAGCCAACCTTATTAAGATTAACCTTCTCCGAGAATATTTTAGCAGGAACATAGAGATAAAAAGGAACAGTAAATTTTTCATAACTCTCCTCTTTAGTATAATTCATAAATCCCCAAAAATTATGATCACCTGTTATCACAACAATTGTATTATCCGCCAAAGAGGAATTTTTTATATTATCAAGGAACTCACTCAACTTAGTACTTACATACTGAAAAGTCTGAAAACGTTTTAAAAACAATTCTTCTTCTCTTGCAATTCGATTTTTCAAACTGTCTGGAAGTCTTAATTTCTTTTTAGGAAAACTATTTGGAAACTCAAAGGGAGGATGATTAGAGGTGGAGAGCGCCATAAAGAATTGGGAGTGTTTTCTTTCCTTTAAATTTTTTAGAATATAATCAAATAAGTATTCATCATAAATACCCCATTCTGTGCCGACTCGTCCTTCTAGGCCCAAATCATTTTTTATACCAATCTCTCCAGTAACATGATGATACCCCTGCCTTTTAAAGTACTTACCGATATCTCTCCATCCAAGTTTTCCTCCATAGATAAAATTAGTTTCGTATCCTTTATTTTTATAAGGGATATGCGCTGAACTCTCCAAGGCAAGATACATATACCTACTTTCAGACAAAAACCTAGCCCCTTGGCGATGAGGAATATTTGTTCCTATTGTTAATAAGGATCCAATTGTTCCATTATCTGCAGAAATAAAGTTTGGAAAATAATAATCTTCTTTAAAGTGTCCTAATAGTCCATCCATAAAATCAAACTCACTTGAGTTATATTTAATCCATGAACCTCCGAAACTTTCCATCACTAAAACAACAACATTTGGTTTAACCTTTTCTAAATGCTTATTTTTGGTGGTTCGACGATAAATAAGCTTTAATAGTTGATCCCTTGGAGTCGGTGAGGTGTCTACCCCTAAATAGTCTGAAAATGCTGCGTGAATGTTTTTATCATAGCCCATAACACTTGCCATATTGAAGTCCAAACGCGTTCTAGTACGACGAAGTTTTATTGCTTTTTCCAGTGCAACCACTCCATTTACAGCTACCTGGTTAATAAACTCGTTATCAGAAAAATCAGAGTACTTTCTTGCAATGACAAATTTACCATAACCTCCTCGTACACCTCCTGCAAGCAGGGTAAATGAGGTTAAAATAAGAACCACATTAAAAAGTTTATTTGCTTTCAAAAATGTTTGTCCGCGATAAAGTGATCTAAAGACTCGTTTACTTATATAGACGACGAAGATGAAGTAAACTCCTAGACCCAGAAGTATAGATCCCACCGGATAGTTTTTCCAAATGGTCTCAAATAGCGCTCGAGTATCATCTTCAAGCACACCAAAAATTAAAATATTAATATGATCTTGAAAATAGGAATAAAACCCTAGGTCTGAAATTGAAATTACTGTCACTAATAATGCTGCAAAGACTGCGTAAGGTCTAAATAGGAACTGAAAAAAATTATAAACAGAAACTCTACCTACCAGAAAGGTTAAAATTGTAACTAAAAACAAAGGAACTATCAGATAGCAAGCAACTAAATTGTCATACTTCCAACCCAGATAGAATGCATGAAATAAATCTGAAGAGTACTTATCTACTAGACCGCTATCACCAAAATATGCAACGAATGCCAACCTTATTGTAAACAGGATAGCACTTATTAAAATATAAAATTTGCACAAGCTAAAGACGCTATAAAGTAATAGGTCAGATCTGTTAGTATATCCTTTCACGGCTCTCTCTTATCAACTTAGTGTTTCAAATATTATCTATCAATAGCATGAAAACTAAAAGAGAAAAGAATATAATTTTGACTACATTTGGAGTTGTCTTGCAAAGTGCTCTTTAATTTGAGCCTTATTTCCCTTCACAACTGTTCTTTGAACTCTATCGTCTGTAGTTGGTTGCTGCTCTCGTGTCCTATCGAACACTAACTCTATTTCGCTTTCAACAATTCCTGTTTGAGAATTCTGGATGTTTTTCACTGCTATAGTTGCACCGGCATCTGCAGTTAGCTCTTTTAAAAGTAATAAATTCACATCTGTAGTTGTCCCACTATCTCTACCTGCAAGAACCCCTAACTCATCTTCAGAGAAGGCATGTCCATTGATTCGCATCTTACAATACGCTATTCCACCAAGGGCCTTTGATTTCAAAGAGATTTTTCTACTTCCCTCGATCTTAGCTGAAGATCGAACTGCAAAAGAAAGAAGGTTACACAGTAACTGATCAAGTATCTCTTTACTAGAATTAACACTAAATTGATCATCGATTTCTGTATTTAAAATAACGCCGTGATTAAAAACATCTTCTTGCACCCTCTCTAGAGCTGTACTCAAAGACAAATCAAAAGAGACTGCGTTCAAGTCTTGTGTCACCTGCTCAATATCCTCAATTGGAATTTCATACACCTTATCCTCAACCGTGTTCATCTTAAGTAATGAGTCCTCTAGTTGATTAGACTTTTCTTTTAATTCCTCAATATAAGTTTTTATAACATTTGCAACCGAGGGGTGATCAATAGTATCAAATAATTGCTGGCTAAACTCTTCATATTGCTCAGTTGTTAATTCATTAAAGTCAGGATCTAATCCATCGGCCACCACCGCTAAGGTTTCAAATGCTTTATTTTGAAATCTTCGACTAAAGATAATTGTAAACACACCAAGGCCAAGTAATATCATCGCCAATAATGTTCCGATCATGGCCAGGTTACGACTTTTATTAGCCTCATCCGCTTTTGCAGTTAGACTCTCTTCTAAGGTGGTTTTTAACTGCTCTAACTCCGAGTATTTATTTGATACATTAGATTGTAAAATATCTATTTCACCGTTTTGAGCGAGCATCTGCACCTTAGATACTTTTTGACCAAACCAATGGTAGTCACTTTTTAGATTATTTAAAGTTGATAGTAACCCAGAATTATCTTTTCCCACTTTATTTAAAACTCGGTTAACTTCCTCAAAACAGTCAGAGGTGGTTCTTTTGAAATCCTTGGTCAAGTAATCTGAACTAAAGCTACTAATCATTAAGGAAGTAAAGGTTTGGGTGACCCGTTGAAAACAAATATTTAATCCGTTACTTAGCTTGTAATAGGAAGAACTTTGACCGCTAAACCCGTGACTAATGTAGGTAGTTGAAATTCCTGTCATAATTGCGACAGTAATAATCGCCCAGTGAAATTTTGGATTAGAAATAAGATTTTTCATAATTACGTCCCTATAATTTCGGTAACTTAGCTTACTCATTAAGCTCTTATATATTCTCTCAATTATAGGGTATATTAGTCAAGCAGTGACATTATTCTACTATGTAATTACAACACTTTGCCGCAAGGCAATGTAAACAATTCTTGCTTAAGCCTCAAACATTTTTTTATTAGCTAGTTTTAGGGTATATTACTAGTCGATGAAAGCGAATCGTAAACAAACTCTATATTTCGCCATTCTACTCAGTCTTGGTCTTCACCTAGGTTTACTTTTAAACTCCTCATCAATGTTTGTTTCCTTTAAGAAGGTAGCTCCCCATCAATTTAAAGTTGTAAATTTAAGAACAGTGGGTGAACAAAAAGGTGTAAAAGACAAACTTCTTTACCTTAAAACAAAGTCTGGAAATCAATCCAAACCTACAAAGCTTAAAGACCTGGCCTTTAGGCCATCTCCTCCACCAAGTGCAAAACCACAAACTAAAAAAGACGCTAAGTTAAAAAAAATACTTAAGAAACTTCCTAAGACCCTTAATGCTAAAAATAAAGATATTAAAAACTTTCTAAAAACTCCTATAAATCATTCAATTGGCTCAACTATGGCCATGAAAACTTTGGCGAATACCGGCGTCGGAATCAAATTTGATATTCCCAAGGGAGTTAAGGAAGACAAGCTAAATAAAGATGAACTTGTCTTTTACAGTTTTCAAAAGCGAGCAGCTATCGCTTATGTTAATTCATTCTATAATAAACTTAATGAGTTTGAACGTCGTAATCCTCATCTTAAATTTCCAATGACTGAAGATGAAAAGCAGTTGGCCGGAAAAATTGTCTATGATGCCAATGGAGATATCCTTCAGATCAAAACACTACAGTGGACAGAACTTCCTACTTTAAATCGATTTTTTGAAGATGTATTAAAAGAATTACACAAACTTCCAAATCCGCCTGAACAAATTATTAAAGACGGCCAATTTGCAGTTAATTTTATTCTAACCTTAAATAAAACCTATCAATAGTTATTAGCTTATTTGAAGTCCTGAGTGTAATCTGTCACAATTTGCATCGTCATATGCCAACAACTGGCGGCCCTTACTATTTTTTCTGCCGGACAAAAACTTCCATTGTATTGACATGTGCTATCAGACTTAACATCTTCGACCTCAACTACTGTTCCGTACTGAGTCTGATTTCTAATTGCCCCAACATCAATAACATTAGAACAAGAGTCTACTGCAACAGGATCGATATAAGTCGTTCTATATCGATTACCTAGGTAAAACCCCGAAGAACATTTATTCGGATCAGAGCTATCCGGAGTATCACATTTAATATCTCTTAGATGTATTCTAAATCTTAACTTGGTATACTGATAGGGATCGCTGGCCTTACCTGTTTCTCTTCCATAACAATATGTTTCACCCGAAGTCGGATAAGGTTGTGAATTAATTTTTAATCGAACCTTTAACTTTGAATCTGATCTGAAAACATATCCTGCTTCCTCAATGGTAGGCATTGTCGACTGAGCCAACTCATCGGAGTAAGTTCCAGGAACCCAAGGCTGATGTCCGGCCAAAAGCATGTCATATTGATGAATAGCATAGCCACTGCCCTGTCCGTCAGAAGTTGTTCCGGTACAATTTCCCCCAGAGTTTCCTGTAGGAGAAGTACTTCCTGTTCCGCCAGAAACCGTAGTATCTTCGGCGGTGTCTTCACTACTACTTGAGCTACCTGACTTACTAGACGGTGTAGGAGTACATGAACTTAACGACAACACAGCTAAAGTGATAAATAATATTTGCATAATCTTTTTCATAGGCCATTCCTAGATTTATTATAACTCACCTATATTATCGGCTAAGTTCAATAATTCCTTGAATTTAAGAGTAAATATCTAAAAGAAGGTAGTAATATCACCCTAACCTCTTGTTTTCACATGGGAGACTGAAATCAATTTGCGTATCAAAAGATATTCTCATAGAATTTTACTATGAATAGAACAGAAATACTGATTCTCACAGACTCCCTAATTCCTCGACTAAATGGATTTTGCTATGCCTTGACTGCAAATGAAGAGCAAGCTGAGCAATTATTAATTGATGCTTTCACCGTTTATATCCTCCAAGAAAAGTCGTTTCTAGCTATCAATCAGGTAGATTTTAATGACAAAGTCGACAGGCACCGGGCAAAGAAACTCTTACTCAAAGAATTGCTGGCCAGCTGTTTTGAAATGGCCTGCAAAAAAAACCTAAGCCCAATTAATTTAAAAAACGTAGCTAGTGAAAATATTGATTTTTTCAAGTTAAGTTATTTACAAAGAGCAGTCATGTATCTCAAAGAGGTGGCAGAGTACTCTATATCAGAGCTACAAGAAATCTTTGGACTACAAAGACATCAAATTATTGAGGCTTACTATAATGCCAAACATGGTCTACTTGGTAACCGAAAAATAATGACAATGGACTTCTGAGTATGGAAACAAATCTAACTAACAAAAGATACACCGTTAAACGTTACGTTAATAAAACACTGGCTTCCGCTGATATGCAAAAAGTAGAGAAGATCATCGAACAAACAAAAGACTTAAAAGATATCTACTCCATTGAGGAACAAGAAAGAGATTTTATTATTCAACTCATTCCTGATAGAGAGCTTTCCCAGGACAGAAAATCCCACATTCGAAACGAATTAGAAGCTGTCATGCATGATATTTATCACGAAGAAAAAAAGTCAATTTGGCAAAAAATAAATGATTATTTAGAAAAGCCCGCGTTTAAAATTCGTTTTTAATTTTTCTTATATTGATCAGGGATAACACCTTTTTGACGTTTCCATACAGATGTTCTACCGAATAAAGGGATCCCGACATACCCTCTTAAGTGCAATTCGTTTTTATTTTCTAGCCGCATTTTAGCGGAGTAGGTTTTGCCAGTTTTAGGATCATAGATCTCACCACCGGTCCACTCTGATCCATCAAACTCAAAATCGTCAAGGTTTTGTAGTCCCAAAAGACTTCTTTTTCTTAGCTCCTTCTTAGGATTTTCTTTATCAAATTTATCTGGAACTTTTCCTGTATGAATATCTTTAATCCAAACAATCTTGCCGCGATATTCTGTCTCCGTTTCCTCATCATCTTTTTCAATTTCTTTATAAATTTTAATAACTGCTGTTTCCGACTTAGTAAGCCAAAACCCCAGAATGTCGTCAGCTTGATTGTCTTTAGCTATTAGTTGCTGACTAAAAAGAATCGATAATACGGTTACATAAATTTTCATTAAGTGCATAGGAAACCTCTACTAATAATCCTGGACAGGTCACATTTACTTCATTAACCCCTCCACCTAAAAGGTCAAAGGCCAGTAAACGAACACCGTCATTGTATAGTTCTTTTGAAATTATATCACATTTTTCTTTTAGTTCACCTGGAAGCTTAATCGCTTCAAAGCTTCCACCCTGGGCGATATTGGCAAGATACTCCCCTTCCTTAGGTCGCTTAATAATTGTTCCTATTTCTACTCCATCAAAATAAATTGAGCGATACTCACCACTATAGACATCATCTAGAAACGGTTGACAGACAATGGCACCGGAAAACTCTTTTACTTTCTCTACAAAAATATCCTCGAGATTCGGATGAGTTAAAGAAACCTTCTGTACTCCAATGCCGGAATAAAGATCAAGTGGTTTCAAAATCACATCTTGATAATCTAGTGCTTTTACTTCTTCTAAAAACCCTTTAAACCCATCAAGTGAGCTTCCGACAAAGCTTAAAACACTCCAGTCTTTATTTTTATAAGCCACAAGTTTTTCGTTATACTTCATGATCTTCAAAGGAGAATTCATCACACAACAACCCGACTTCTCCTCGAGAAAATCAAGCATCCATAAATATCGCTGATAACGAGTATCATAGGGGGGATCAATTCTCATATGAATTGTATCCTTAGAGCTCAACTCGTACTCATGACCGTCTTGTAAAAGAATTCGGTTTAAGTAAAACCC
>JBFKKF010000055.1:0-8826 GCA_041631355.1 Bacteriovoracaceae bacterium
GTTGCCCCAATAATTGAAAAAGCCGCACAGGAGATAAAAACTGGGGTATAATCGATGCTCATAAGACTAGAGAATTTATTGAAATTAAATAGACCCATAGCAAACCCAGAGATAAAAAACATCCAAGTTGTTGACCACATATTATCAAATTTCATAAAAAATGACTTTCCAAAACTAAGATACATAGCAAAACATAACGCTCCCGCTAGAACTAATAAATCTCCAAGGAATGTCTCATTACTCAAAGTAAATTGAGAGATATTACGCATAAAAATAACACCTAAAAAAGCTAGGGCAATGCCGGCTAATTTATTAAGACTTACTTCTTCTTGCTTTCTGATAATCACAATTAATAAAGTTAAAATGGGAATAAACGTTATCAGGATTGAACTGTTAACTGCGGTAGTAAACCTAAGTCCGATTAAGAAAAGGCCCTGACCTAAGGCCATACCTAAAATAGAAAGCAGGGAAACTGGGAGAAAGAATTCTTTTGTAAATGGAGGATGAACACGTCTAAACATAATTGTCATCACTAACATTCCTAACCCGGCCAAGAAGAATCGAAGATTTGACCACAGCACCGGATCCATTTCATCAACAATAACTTTACTGGCAGGAAAGTTAACCCCAAACATAACCTGAATAAAAATTAAAACTGCTATGACAAACCATTTTCTCTCAATGATTACTTTGACTACTTCTGCTGTACTTTTATTTGACAATTTAAATCCTAATTATGTCCTAAAATGTTTATATGCCACTCATCTAGTTTACCTTCTGCGGTACCAGCTAATCCATCAACGACTCTGATAGTCCAATTTCCCTGGGAGGGTTCACCATAGAATGCGTTAGAGACGAGTGTAATATTTAAATTACTATCATCTTCAAATAACAAACTATTATTTATATTTAATAGTATACTCTTTATTCCAGATGGTGAAGTCAATTCTATCCCTAACTCTCCTGATCGATTATGAGTGGCAACAACTCTTATTTGCACTGCCTCAACAGTAATATTAGAGGTGATATTGATCGTATTGGTAATACCTGTAGCATTTGCATCAGGTATTGTCTGATTTGAAACACTTCTATAATTATTATCATTAAGACCTGGGTTAAGCTCCACGGCCGTGCCTAGTGAACTTGTATAAGTCTTTGCCATATTTACTGCAGCTTCTGCATCAACTAGCCCAAAACCATAAAAATTATTAAACCAAAAACCTGCACTGTTTTGAATCCAGCCCTGCTCATACTCGTACCCTGTTAGATTCAAATCATCACAGCCAGAAAGTTTTTTACTAGGGTGCTCTTTACCAAAATAATTATTATCGTGGTTTGGATTTATCCTCACTGCAGTACTGGCCAGGATATGTTTTATATCACGCATTTTAAGACTAGAGTTTACACTTTTTAAAAGTGCCACAATACCACTAATATGAGGAGTGGCCGCACTTGTTCCGTTCATCGTTGAAGTATAATTACATTTTGGATTTAAACTATGCTCATACTCAAAGTCATTATACTGAGAACCACTGGCCTTAGAGTAACCTTTCAAGCATGTTGGTAAATCGGTAGTAAGAATAGCGGGATAACTGATCCCATACTCTCCCCCCGGAGCAGATATCCAAATATTAGAGCCAGCATTTGAGTAAGTAGACTTGACACCATCGGCATTGATAGCTCCAACCACAAGCATAAAATAACTTTCATTTTCAAAAGGAAGATTTGCATTATGAGGAGCACAAAGCGTTCCATCTCCCAGTTTAAACTCATTTCCAGCGGCCTTAACATAAACTTTACTATCATTTAATGTACTATCTCGTAGATGATCAATGTAGAGAGCATCAGAGCGGGTGTCTTCAAAAATAGTATCTCCATAGGAGTAGTTATAAACATCAAAATCACCATTGGCCTGATGAACGAGAATAGATGTGGATTGACTTGAGTCTAAAAATTGGAAACCTGCAAACTTAGCATTTGGTGCAATACCAAGTATTCCAATATTGTTCCATCCTTTGGCAGCAATAATTCCCGTTACGGCCGTCCCATGTGTACTGGTAGGGGTCGGGACCCCAATATAAGGTGAGTTAAGAGAGTAATTACGATGTTCACCCTCAAGAGCATTTTGATAGAGATCATCGTGATTAATCTCAACACCAGAATCACTTACAGCGACCTTAATACCACTTCCCGTGGTACCCTCTTTCCAAACATTGTACAGGTTTAAGTCTATGCCCGAAACTCCACCAGAATTTGAAAAGCTACTTTGTCCCGTGTTTTTAACGTTCCACATATAAACTCGTAAGGGATCACCATTAAGGGCAACAGAAAAAGTTTGAGATTTTATGCTGGCATCAACGATCTTAGTTGCAACAATTTTTATGTCAGTATAGAGACCCTGCTCCTCTGTTTCGCCAGTCATCTCCCCAGTAGTTGCGTTAAGAGTTATAAAACCAGGATTGTTTTCAAGGGTATAGGTGTATCCACTGCTAACATCCTCGCTAAACAAAGATGTTCCATCAAAGCTAAAGGCCTTGCCCTGAAAGGCATAAAAGTCGGCATCATATTCTACCGGGGCGGCCGGAAGATAAGGACCTTCATTTGTAGACACATCCACAATTTCTTTTGGCTCAGGCCCACACCCACCAAATACTAGCAGTAAAAATAGAGTTAAATTTAATATTTTCAAATATAAACCCCTGACACTATATTTTACGACACAATCGCTAGATGAGTTAAATTATTAAAATAATTAAGTAATTAGAGGGAATTAGCTGCCTAAAGAGATTTAATAGCACAAACGTTATTTAAGGTATTTGGACAAATATGGCCAAATTAATTGCCACTGCGCTCATATTGTAATAATTCGATATCCACCATCTCAATTGCGGGATGATTTTTAAGATATTCAAAAGACTCCATAGTCTCTTCATAGGTACTAAATTGGATCAGGGCCCAATTCAGATGAGGATAGCTCTCCTGGATCTCAAAGTTTCCAGGTATATCCAGTTTATATATTTCATCAAAATTAAATAGTTTCAATTTTAATACCCCAGTAAAAATTGCGACTTTTCCATTGGATTTTTGAACCATACGAACTGAATTAATTGGTGCCAAATCCGACTTAATAAGTATATGCCCTAGTTTCTCACCTACCACTTCCCCACGGCCATCAAATAGGTTTTTTGGAACGGCAAACACCGATTTAACTAAATGATACTCATTCCCATCTACTTCGAATTTTTCTTCCACATCAACTTTAAAATCACTGGCAAACTCCGGTGATTTTTCATGATGAATAGTACTTCGCTTAAGAAAGGGTGATTCTTTTATTAAATCTACTTTCTCATTATTTGTAACAGATAAAACTCTCACATTATTAGGATCTCTATCGTTAACAGTTCTTGTGGCCGGAGCTCGATCCCTTTCTCCTTTACTTACAAAGTCTGAAATATTGAGCTCATCCTCATCTGCTGGAAGCATTTTAATCACAATGACTATGAGCAAGATAGTACAAAGTGAAATAATAATTAAAACTCTTTTATTGCGCTTCATGCTCTCTATATCGGCTAGAGCATTGCGATATGCGACATAATAGCTTTAAAGGGCAAAATTATCCGTATGAGTGGCCAAGACCAAGGAAGATAACCTGTAAAATCAGTTTATTAATTGCTTCTTTTTGACTATAATCTTGAGCATATTTCATATTGAGTACTTAAATAAAAGGATCAACTTTATGTCCAATTTTTTTGAAAATTACTATCAGCACGTTGAAGAAAGAAAAAAAGAAGGAGTCCCACCTCTTGCCCTGACTAAAGAGCAAACCGAAGAAGTGGTTGCCCTATTACAAAATATACCTAACGGGAAAGGCGAAGAGTTATTAGCACTTCTAAGAGATAGAGTTAATCCTGGTGTTGACCCTGGTGCCCATGTAAAAGCAGACTTCTTAGTTGGAATAATTAAAGGATCTTATACATGTGAGCTTATCTCTAAGGAATACGCAATTGAGTTACTAGGAACAATGATTGGTGGTTATAACTTACAAGGACTTATTGATGTAGTCGCAAGTGCAGATGACAAACTTGCTCCTCTAGCAGCTAAACAATTAAAACACCTCGTATTGGCCGTAAATATTTTTGACCAAATCAAAGCACTCTCAGACAAAGGAAATTCTTTTGCCAAAGAAATCATTGAATCTTGGTCTGAAGCAGAGTGGTTTACCTCAAAGCCAGGTGTTCCTGAGAGCATTAAGTCAGTAGTGTACAAAGTTAGCGGTGAAATCAACACAGATGATTTTTCTCCTGCTCAGTACGCCTTTACTAGAGCAGATATTCCACTTCACGCTACCATTATGGGTGGAGTATTGTTTCCGAATGGACCTAAAGAAATTGCTGACTTGAAAGAAAAATACGACTTACCTGTTACATTTGTTGGGGATGTTGTCGGTACAGGGTCATCAAGAAAATCCGCCTGTAACTCACTTCTTTGGCATATTGGAGAAGATATCTCCTTTGTTCCAAACAAAAGACGTGGCGGTGTAATTATTGGACAAACCATCGCACCTATCTTCTTTAATACAGCTGAAGATTCAGGGGCCCTTCCTATTCAAGCAGACGTAGACAAGCTTGAAACTGGAACTGTTATTGAAGTTCGTCCTCTTGAAGGAAAAATTTTAGATGATAAGGGCAACACCTTGAGCGAATATAAAATTCAACCTAATACAATCTTAGATGAGTTTAGGGCCGGTGGTCGAGTTCCGCTAATTATTGGAAAGATGCTAACCGAAAAAGCAAGAGCAGAGCTTGGAAAATCATCAATACAAGAGTTTGAAGTTTTTGCTAATCCTCATACAACTGAAGCAAAACCAGGACAGGGTTATACCCTTGCACAAAAAATGGTAGGTAAGGCCTGTGGTGTAGACGGGATACTTCCGGGAACTTCATGCCTACCTAAAATGACCACCGTTGGTTCACAAGATACTACTGGACCAATGACAGCTGATGAAATGACAGAGCTTGCCTGCTTAAAGTTTAACGCCGATCTTGTCATGCAATCATTTTGTCACACAGCTGCTTATCCCAAACCATCAGATGTGAAAACCCATGCAACCCTACCTCACTATATAACTGAAAGAGGTGGTGTTTCTCTAAGACCAGGAGATGGGGTAATTCATACTTGGCTTAATAGACTACTTATCCCTGACACAGTTGGGACTGGTGGTGACTCACATACTAGGTTTCCACTAGGGATTTCATTTCCTGCTGGTTCAGGACTAGTTGCCTTTGCAGCGGCTCTAGGAGTTATGCCACTTGATATGCCAGAATCAGTTCTAGTGAAATTTAAAGGCGAACTTCAACCTGGAGTAACTCTAAGAGACCTCGTTAATATGATTCCACTTAAGGCCATTGAGATGGGACTTCTAACAGTTGAAAAGAAAAATAAGAAAAATATTTTTGCTGGAAAAATTTTAGAAATGCAGGGTCTTCCAAATCTAAAACTAGAGCAAGCTTTTGAACTAACGGATGCAACTGCAGAAAGAAGTGCTGCTGGTTCTTGCATCGCCTTGGGCAGAGAAACAATAGAGGAATACCTTAATTCAAATATCGCTTTAATGGAGTCGATGATTGCAAATGGCTTTCAAGATGCAGACACCCTAAGAAGAAGAATCGATGAGGTTAAAGATTGGATTAAAAATGGAAAACTCATGGAGGCCGATGAGAATGCTGAATATGCTGCCGTAATTGAAATCGACCTCAGCGAAATGAAAGAGCCAGTTGTTGCCTGCCCTAACGATCCCGATGATGTCAAGGTATTATCAGATGTTGCTGGAGATCCGGTACATGAAGTATTCATTGGAAGCTGCATGACTAATATCGGACATTTTAGAGCTGCCGCGGAAGTTCTAAAGGGACAGGGACAAGCAGACGCAAGACTTTGGATTTGTCCTCCATCAAAAATGGATGCAGATGAATTAACCAGAGAGGGATATTACTCTGACTTTGCTGCCGCAGGTGCAAGATTAGAGATGCCGGGGTGTTCTCTATGTATGGGTAACCAAGCAAGAGTTAAAGATGCAACTACAGTATTTTCAACGTCTACTAGAAACTTTAATAACCGGATGGGAAAAGACGCAAGAGTCTATCTGGGTTCTGCTGAGCTAGCAGCAGTATGTGCAAGCCTTGGTAAAATCCCTACAGTGAAAGAGTATCTAGACATGGTGAATCCAGCTCTAGAAGGTAAAGAAGAAAAAATCTACAAATATCTAAATTTTCACCTAATGGATAATTTTTCAATCGATGAGAAACAAGAATAAACTTCACTTCTAAAGTATAAATCAAAAAAAAGGAGAACATATGTTCTCCTTTTTTATAATATTCTATAGTGTGAATTAGTTAAGACTTAGGCCATAGAAATTAAAATCCAAAAATACTTACAATGGCATCACTATCAAGACCATTTTTAGCATATAATTGGTCTGCCTTGTAAGCTGATTGTCCAAAATGACCTTGAACTCCAAGAGATTTCACTGTGAATTCGTCCCCTTTCATTTTTAGCTTATGTACTAATTGCGAGCCAAGACCTCCAATGAGTTGATGGTCTTCAATTGTAATTAGCCTATTAGATGATTTTTTAAGTACTTCCGAAATAGTCTTAAGATCGGGATCATTTACACAAGCACTATTGACGATAGAGATTTCAATACCGTGAGAAGCGAGCACTTCTGCGGCTTCAATTGCCTTAAATAAACTTGCTCCTGCAGAGACAATCAAGCCGTCTCTACCTTCCCGTAATACATTAGCACCAGTAAGACTTATCTCTTGTTTAGGTTCTAATGTAACTGGAAAATTCTCTCTACCCACGAAGAAAATGTATGAATATGCAGTCTTAGACTCCTCTCTATCTTTAGCTGTTTGCTTGATGGCCTGATACATCAACTCTTCTGCCTCTGAGGAAGTCGAAACAATGTAAACCTTAGTATTTGGAATTGAACTTACTGCAGCTAGATAAGTTAAAGATTGGTGACTGGCCCCATCTGCAGCATCTTGAAAACCAGTATGTGAAAATACTGCAATCACTGGACATGAGGATAACGAGGCCATAATAAGAGGAAGATTTCCCTTCGTTACACCGAACGCAGCAAAGGTATCAACAATCGGGATATGACCTGCACAACTCACGCCAGCACCGTGGCTGACCATATTAGCTTCTGCAATTCCCACATCTAAACTCGACTCTGGAAACTCTTTGTGAAAAGGGGCCATTCCAGTAGATCCTTGTAGGTCACTCGAAATTGAAACAACCGGCAAACCTTCTTTTTTAGCTTTTATCGCCCCTCTTGCCAGTCCAGCTTGGGCCTTTTCCTTAGGTATAGATTTGGATTCTGAGTTTGCAACCTCCGGCATTTGAATTAACTCTTTGGCCCAGGCCATAAACTCCTCTGGAATATTTCCATCTAGGATTTCTTCTATAAATAACATAATTTCTTCGGAGTATGGCTTGATAGGAAACCCATGGCCTCCAGAGCTCGCTTCTTCTGTTTTCTTTACCCCGTAACCTTTCACTGTTTTAAGCCACACAAAAACTGGTTTTTCGGAACTAACATTAGCTAGTGCAGTTTCAAGACCGTGATAACAAGCTTGAAGATCATTTCCTTGATCTATCTTTAACACATTCCAACCAAGAGTTTCCATGGCCTGAAATGTTTTTTCCATGGAAAATGAGTCAGCATCAATTCTCCCGGAGAGCTTAGTATTATTATCAGAAATAATAAGGACAAACGGATTCATTTTCCCCTTAGCAGCAAGCCCTGGAATAGCGGCCAGTGCTTCTTTTGCTTCCCCTTCCATACTTGCACCATCACTCATACTAACAATGGTTGCACGATCATTGCCTGCAAGTTTATCTCCATGACAAAGTCCTTGTGCTTGAGGAAGAGCTGAACTTAAAGGACCATTACTTAGTAGGACTCCTTCCGGATAAAGATGAGATTCACCATGGCCAGTTAATTTAGATTCAATTGATCTAAACCCTTTCAATGCATTAAAATCTAAGTCGTCGTAGCCAAGATTGGCCCTGAGGGCATAGATCCCATTTTCCGCATGGCCAATATCATTGACGAAATTATATTTATCAAACCAATTTTTTTCCCTGAACATGATCCCATGGAGGGCACTCATACACTCGGCCATGGCAGCAGGTCCCCCCCAGTGACTGGCCGCACCACCGTTAACAGCTCCTAAATCCATTAAAGCAACTAATGCTCTAGTAATGGCAGGATCACCACATTTTACCGTTTCACCGGCCAAGTTTTTGATATCTTTTACATACTTAGGTGGTTTTCCAGGGGCCTGGGCCAATTTTGATTTAATACTCAACGGTTTGATACTCATGAATCGTTCCTCATTTATAAAAATTTGAATCATATTAACAAATAATCGAGTCAACTGAAAAGCAGTAAGTTTTACATAAATGTGTGAATTTATATATAGATTATGACTTGCATTATTGTAAATTTAGTCGTATTTTTACCACCTGATTTTTTAATTAATAAGAATTTTAGTTTAAAAAGGATATAGCTATGGCACGTACATGTGATTTAACTGGTAAAAGAAGACAAGTAAACCATAAGGTTTCTCACTCTAACATTAAAACAAAAACACTTAAGCAAGTTAATCTTCATACAAAAAGAGTATACGATCCTGAAACTGGAAAAACTGTAAAGTTAAGACTTTCAGCGAAGGCCATCAGAACTCTAGATAAACTTGGATCTCTTTCGAAGTTTTTAAGAAAGTATGGCCCAACAGCTTAAGCTAAGTTTATTTTAAA
>JBFKKF010000056.1:0-8666 GCA_041631355.1 Bacteriovoracaceae bacterium
CGGCAGGATGAACTAATCGATGGCCTACACAGTAGGGGAATATATATTGGATATGATCAGGTAGAACTTTGTCACTTTCTTCTAAAAAGGCAAAAGACTTAGCAAGTTTAATAATATCAAGACCACATCTATTGCTAAGAGGCAATTGAGAGGAGTGTCTTGTAATATCTAGTAGGGAGTAGGTATATTCAAAAATCGCCTGGTCGACGTATATATCTTTGATCTTTTTTTTACTCTCGCTAATCCAGCTAACATTCAGATGTTCAGTTACTGTAACCTCTGAAGTTAAAGTCTTTTGCTGCAACATTTTGAGGGTGTCTTGTCTATTGGGATAGCCAATTTTCATCTTAAGAGAAAAACGATCTAATTGGGATTCGGGTAGATCATAAGTACCAACTTGCGAGTGCGGATTTTGGGTCGCAATGACATGAAAGATATCTGGTAATGGATAAGTTTTACCATCAACGGTGATGTATTTTTCTTCCATGGCCTGCAAAAGTGCAGACTGAGTTTTTGGAGGAGCTCGGTTAAGCTCATCGGCCATAATAATTTCACCAAAAATAGGACCTTGATGAAAATGAAATGTATGCTCTTTGGCATTAAAAATAGAGCTGCCAATAATATCCGAGGGAAGTAAATCATTAGTGAATTGAATACGAGAAAGCTGTAGTTGAAAAATTTGCGAGAAAAACTTCACTAAAGTTGTTTTCCCAACACCTGGAACATCTTCAATTAAGGTATGACCTTCGGCCAATAAATTAGCTAAGGCCAGTTTGAGTTGTTCTCTTTTTCCGGTGAGTACCTGCTCACCTTGTTGATAATAAAGCTCGAGTTCTTTCATAGCTATCATTATAATAGTCTTCTCGAATTTAAGTAAGTAGAGGAAATTATGTAATAACGCGGTGACGGTACCAAAAGTCTCCTGGCACCTTGCAGGTAGGTGGCCCAATTTGATTGGGCCATAAGATAAATTCGTGGCATTAATGTGGCAGGCCTAAAGATATGCTAGCAATCCATGCAAGGTAGGCATCTTCCATAATGAAATTTATTTAGTTTTCTAAAAAAATTGGGCCTGATCCTTTAGGCCCAATTTTAAGGCAAGGGTTTACCTAAGCTGCACACTCAAATGAGAATGAGGAGAGAGTTGTCTCATTCAAATGGTCAGGAAAGTAGGACCCTGGTGCCCTAGATTCTTCGTTTAGCTCACAGTCGATTAAGACTCCTTGCTTAATATGCGATTCCATCCAATTATTTTTGATATACGTACAAGAAAGAAAATTGCAGTTAAGGGAATTCGTAATGCAAAAGTAGCAATTTTCAATCTTGCACGTAATCAAATTGCAAGCTTTAAACTTCGAAAAGCTAAAGGTGCAATTTTTAAAACTACAGTTAACAAATTTACAGTTCGTAATTTCAGTACCTTGGAAGCCACAACCAATGAAGTGTACATTTTCAAAAATAATATTTTCAAATCTACTTCCAGTTATTTTCTCATTTGCAATTATTGAGTTTCTTATTCGAGAATCGATAACCAGCTTATAAGTTCCTGTAATCTCAGCGTTAAATTTTAATCGATTTGAAAGTTGCATCGTATCTCCTCGATGTGTTGCTTCCTGAAACCAGTATCGCACACCCGACTCATTGCGTCAAGAAATAAAATTGCATCAAGGAATTTTTTTTCGTTCCGATAAGGAATTTAATAGCTTGCAATGAAATTAGTTGCGGCGATGAAAGTGTAACTTATTAAAAGTTAATAAACTTTCGAAGGATAGGAGGAATTGTATGGTTAGGTTTAATCAAGAACAAATTGAGATGTTTCTAGGAGTTGTACGTAAGTACATGCAAATTCGTGGGGGACTCTCGCAAAAAGATTTAGCAGAGAAATTAAATGTAGGTATTTCAACGATGAGTAGGTTTTTAAATCAAAAAACAAAGGATTTAGATGCTCAAATGATTGCAAGTATGGTTGCTCACCTTAATATACCATTACATGAAATTATTGAGTTTATCGATGAAGACTCTACTCAAACATTTAAAAAGCTAGTTTCATTTTATAAAGAGAGCATTTCTTCCGAAGAAGAAGAGGCAGGAGTTCATGAAGATGATGAGATAAAAACTCTTGAAGAAGGTTTAGACGATAATCAAACTCGTACAAAAACCACGGCCAATATTAAAGGTGTTAAAATGTCTTTTGGAGAAGAGAAGCGTTCACAGGACCCTAGGAACTTAACAATAAGAGATAAGCTCAACCAATTAAGTCCTAGACAAAAAGGTTTTCTCACAGACTTTTTAGACTTAGATGTTGAGGGAAAAGATTTAATTGTGGATATTGGTAACTCTCTATTTAGATATTTTAAGCAAAGTCAGGCAAATTTTTAATGAAAAAAACAATGCTTTTACTTTTAATTTTTACACATGCTGCGATGGCCGCGCCGAAGCGGGTAGAAGTATGGTTTTTAAGTATTGATAAGACATCTTGGTTAAAATCAATTATTGAAACAAAGCAGAAAAAGTTGTCCTTAATTGCCCAGACCAATCTTCAGTGTCAGCAAATGGGTGAGTATTGCTTTGATCCTCAAGTAGGTCTTTATAAAAAAGGTGAAGAAGGAAAAGTTAAAGAAGAGCTTGATTTATCAAAGGTTGAGCGAGACTCAAAGTATGACTTTATGGATACTCCTGAGGGGGTAGAGCGAGATATGATCAATTGTGACGGAGATAGTTTTTTTGATATATTTTGTGGCAAATCTAAAGGGAAAAAAACTGTACAGCAAGCAAAGCTTGAGGTTTGGGTTGATGTTAGTTCAACCATGAAGCAAGTAGACTTTAAGGGTTTTGACAAGCAATGTAGTAGAGAGATGTTTCTTCGCAGCCTAAGTGGCACCTGTAAACTTGGTCAAGATATGAAGGTGTATTTTTTTGAAGAGTTTAGAAAAGAAGCAGGAACCCTTGATAGACTCTGTTTAAGTGCAGGTCTAAATAACATGAAGCGAATCATTAGTGATTTAAAAAAATCCCAAGCTGACAGTGTGATCATTATTACTGATATTTTTGAAGCCGAAGAAGGCTTTATTAACGCAATTGAAGACTTAGAGGGGACAATTAGAGGTCTTAAAGAGCCTATGTACGCCAAAGATCTAAGGTCACAGTTAAAAAGAGTGACCCCGTGGTGTAAGTAGGTATTTTGTTTTTAGTATTTGTATAGTAAGACATATGCATGTTTGAACAATTAATATCTTGGTCAGAAAGTAACTACTCCCACCTTCCATGGAGAGAAAAAAGATCGCTGTACAATACTCTCGTTTCGGAAATCATGCTTCAACAGACAACTGTTGGAACCGTTCTTAATCACTTTGACAGATTTATTCAAAAATACCCAGATATTCAAACATTAGCAAAAGCCTCTGAAGAACAAATTCTTATGGACTGGAAGGGCCTTGGTTATTACAGAAGAGCTAAAAATTTATTAAAAGCAGCTAAGGATATTGTTACAAAATTTCACGGAGAAATCCCTTTGGAGCTTACAGAACTTAAAAGTATTCATGGAATTGGGGATTATACGGCGAATGCTCTTTTGGCCATGGGAGAGGACAAGAGGGCTTTGGCAGTTGATGCAAATTTAGAAAGAGTGCTGGCAAGGTTATATGGATTAAAACTAGACAAAGGTCCCAAGCTACAAAAAGAGATTTATAGATTATTTAATGCAAGACAGATTGCTAGTGAGTTAGAATTAGTAGGAGCTCGAGCGTATAATGAAGGACTAATGGACCTTGGTCGTAGTATCTGTAAGGCGAGAGCAGCTCATTGCGAGCTATGCCCACTAGCTAATATATGTGAAGCCAGAAAATCTAATCCTCTAGACTATCCTTTCGTGAAAGAAAGTACGGCCAATCAAAAAATTTATGAGCTTCACCTGCTAAGGGTGATTTATAAACATGAAGATCAGTTATTAGTTTATCAAAAAAACAAAAATGAGTGGCTTTCTTCTCAATACGAGGTCCCAACATTTGTATTATATGCTGAAGATCCAAATTTAAAGCAATATCCTACAATCGAGTTGGAAGGTCATATTTACAATCTTCCTAGCGTAAAGACTTCCATTACAAAGTATAGGATCACCAATTATATTCTATATGGAAATGAGAAAGACATACCTCTCAAAGATAAAAGGTATGTCTATAAAAAATTAGATGGTTTAAACCTATCTACCGCTTCGACTAAGGCGCTAAATTTTTAGAGGTCATTTAATCCTATATTCCAACCACATTTCGCCCGAATAACTTGATCTAAAAATTCTTGGTCAGACTTATATTTAAAATAGGGAGTTGTGTGCTCGCCGTTGGTAGAATTTGCCCAGATATCGGATTTACTAACATAGCAAGACTTCCCTTGATGCTTAATAACAGCTTTACTACGTTCATTCTTGTTAAATGCGACCTTGTGAGTTTTTTCAGGTAAGCCAGCTCTTCGATCAGCTCTAATACTTATTCCTTTTCCAGTATAATCAATGGCCGCAAATTTTCTATTATGCCTACTGGGGTTAAAATCCATTGGTTTTTCGGATAAGGCACCACCAATAATTTCATTTGTTCTCTTGTCAAAGATAACTTTTTCTCCAGTTGGTAGAACCATAATTAATAGCTCTTTACCATTAACAATTTTAGCCTCAACATAAGGCATAACTTTTCTAGGAATAAAGACTAGGGTTGTATGAAGTAGGTCATGAGATAGTCTTTTCGTTAATGCCGAGTCATCTGTTATTTCTAACTTGATATCCTGCTTCGATCTTTCTTTGAAGCTAAACCTAAATGTTCGTTTACTCGAATCGTGTTCACCATTTCCATGGGGATTAATTCTGGGTGAACCATTATTATTAATCAATATTGATACGATATCTCCCTTATCATTTTCTTGTCCTTCTACCATGCATATACTTGTAATCTTATTAACGATTTTTATAAATTTACTAAATTCCTCAGAGTCAGTACTAGGACCATTCGCCCTCATCATGCTTGCACGAGTACACTGCTGTGGAAATACTTTGGCAGATATAGACATCGGAAATTCTCTAATTAAACTAAGCCCAGGCTCTCTTTCATCTAAATACATTGGGGTAAAAAATTGTTCGTTGGCGGAAGCTGTGAATGTATAAATACAGCTTAATACGAAAAATAGTACTTTCATTTGCTCTCTCCTCGAAATTCAAAACTCTCTAACTTATTTGAGCAAGGACTATGCCATTTATGACTCGAAATTATAGCTAGTTATGTTAAGTTGCTGTCAACTGATTAGAAAAACCTCCTATTTTGTATAAAACATTGTCAGCTCCCTAGGGGGAAATCTCCTGTTAGTTATTGAAAACACGAAACTGAGTACTACTCAGGTATGTAAAAAAAACATAATAAAAATAATATCTTGCTGCGAAGCGGGGTTGGTGTTACGTTGCGCGCGAAATTAAACTTAAATGTATTTATGAGGAACTTAAGATGAAAAATTTATTAATTGCAATGGCCTTTTGTCTTCTTAGCTTAAGCTCATATGCTAAGACGACTCATCAAACAATCAGAACCATCGAAAACTCAAAAGAGGCGAAGTGTAGATTCGAAAAATCTTCTCACCAGTTTTGTTTTGGGATTTCTTGTTACAGATGGGTTCATTACAGATGTACTCCTGATAATATTCAGCAACCTGAATTTGGTGTAAGACTCAGAGAAAAAGTTGTTGAGTATGATGGTGAAATCATAGAAAAATCAGTAACAAGTATTAAGTTCAAGTAAGGAGAGTCATGAAGGCGATTTTAATTACATTATTATCTCTTTCATTCAGTACGATTGCATGTGAGTGCGCGGATCCTAACTTCAACGATAGTGATATTGATTTGGCCGTAATTAATTTTATGGATGTTCGATTTGATGTCGCGGAATCTGAAATAACTTCAGTTGAGTACTCAGAGAAAGAGAATTTTTTAACTTTTTTCCAAAAAGTTACTTTGTCTATCTTAGGTTTAAGAGAAGGTAAAGATAGTGTTGTATATAAGTGCGAAAAGGCATGTTCCGAAGGCGTTAATGAAAAGGTTAATGCCGTAGTGAACTTCCATATGGAAGGAGAACTATGTCAGTTAAAACTTGTCGTTAAACTAATTTCTGACAAAGACAACTTCGAAGACTTCAAAGATATTGTTAAACAAAAAGAAAGTGTTAAGTGTAGTGCTTTATAGGAATCAATAAAGCGTTTACGATATTGGGGAAAAAAAGCCTTCCAGTTTTGGAAGGCTTTTTTATTTTTGATTATTTAAAAGTTTTACATGAAAGTTCTACTGTACCGCCTAGGTGATCATCCATATGGCTCATAATTAGGTATCCAGTAATTGGCTTCTTAGTGAAGAAACTCGTTATAGGGCCACGAGGTAGAACGAGGTCTAGGTTCCCATACCCGTAAGAACCAGCACCTCCAACATAGACAGAAAATTTCAAATGATTAGTATAAACTCTTGGACTGTAATCTTGCTTATTCCACAGCTCTGAAAATATTTGCGTACCCTGGGACCAAGGGTATTCACTTTCGGTATCTATAGTATAGCTAAAATTAACTTTCTCAAATTTCACCTTATTTCTATTGTAGATGCTGTATTCTCCATTGATGCTTATATCAACTTTGAGATCATCAATATGACTATTGGCAACTTCGTTGCACTCTAGGAAGAAAGCCTGAGCCGGAATGGTCGAGCTAAGACCCAGTAAAAATAATAATTTTTTCATATGTTCTCCTTGTAGATATTTTAAAAAAAACCGAGAAAGAAGTAAGCCGGGTTCTGTCTAAGGACCATCATTCGTCTTGGCCAATAATTACTTATTGGCTCGAGCACTCTACCCGCCAGCTAATGCGAGCAGCACTTAAGCACTGGCCTATTTGAGCTTGCACCCCGTAGAGTTTACCTGATTTCACTACGGCCGAACCGTACATCCTTTCTGTTGCACTTGTCCTCGCCTCACGGCGGACGGGCGTTACCCGCTACGGCGCTCTGTGGTGCCCGGACTTTCCTCTAGTAGAAAACTACCAGCGATGATCAGTCTTTCTCGGTAGCTATGTTTAATGAATTACCATCGAAATGACAAGATGCAATGTTTTAAAAACTAAAGAAAAAATGTATAAAAGGCTGAATACTGGAGGGACTTTGAAAATTTTACTGATATTACTCTTATTGCCATGTTCAGCGCATGCTTTATTTCAGGAAATTTACTTAGGGTACAAATCTTCTGAAAGGCTGGGAGAAGTAAAACTCTCAAAAGATTTTGCAAAGCTTGATTACTCTATAGCGAAGAATAAATTTGATTGGACACTAAATGTGGGCTCAGACTACTCAGACTCATTTCTTCAAAACTTATTTTCATTTTCCAGTCAAAAGACCATAAAGACCACAAATAAAGTATCGGTATCAAAGTCATCCTATAAGTATGGAACAATTTCAGTTGAACATTTCCAAACGATTTATGATTTATCAAATTGGACTACAAGTAGCATTAGATCCTTTGATTCGGAGACTGTCTTTGAGGCCAGAAATGTTGTGAAATACTCCTATGAGTTTTTGAATGAAACAAATGATCTGGACTGGGAAATTATTCACTTACAGTTAAAAACAGACCTATTGGGGAACAAAATAGAAGTAGATAAGGATAAGCTAGAGTTTTTTACGGCCTATATCTCTGCCAAGCACAAGGTGTTCTTGGATCAGCTCTATAATGAGTTCAAAGTTGAAGCCCAAAAAAGAGTTAACTTAATTCGTTCTCGGGTTAGGGATGGTTTAAGCCGGAAGGTTGAGTTGGAGCAGGCTAAATTGTCACTTATGAACCAAGAAGAGCAAATTATCAAAAACATGGCAGAGTTAAGAGAGAGTGTTGCCACATTAGAAGAGGTCATAAAGAAAGAAATAGCTCCTGAGCAGTATCACAAAGTCACATGGAACCATAGGGAAAGCAACGCTTTTATCTTTTTAAGTAAACAAGCTAAGTATAATGAACTAGCTTACCTAAAGCTTCTTAATGAGATTGGTTTAAAGTCAGTAGATAAGCTAGATGAGAGTATTTCTCACTCCCTGAATCTATCACTAGGCTATACTAAAAATGCTTTTAATGAGGCGCAAAGTGAGGCGTTAAGTGATGTTTTTGGCAGTAGTCGCAACGATGAAAAGATCATCAGTTTAACTTATTCAATCCCCCTTGGAATTTCTAAACAAAGTGCCGTGGATAATAAAGTGTATTATACTCATATGAGAAACAAACTGGCCCTGAGTAACAAAGAAGGGGAGTTAAAAGTACAAACAAAAGTATTAAAAGAAAATGTTAAGAGGTTTGAAGCAGGGATTGAGTTAAGTGAGAGAAAAATAGCCACTGCGCAAAAAATTGTTAAAGAGAATCAAAGACTCTACCTAAGAGGACAGTCTAGTTTTGAAGAAGTATTGAGAGCAGATGAAAACTTGATCAATACTCGCATTTCAAAGATTAATATGTTGTTTCTGTATGAAGCAAACTTGGCCAAGGTAGCTTACCTAACTGGTGATATTGAACAGTATTTAAGCTCATATCAGGATTAAAATGAAGCGAATAATTGATTACTTTGTTGATAATAGTATTCTAGTTAATTTACTAACAATTCTCATTATTCTTATGGGA
>JBFKKF010000057.1:0-8621 GCA_041631355.1 Bacteriovoracaceae bacterium
AGGCATTAACATGTGGAATTTTAATGCTATAGTGCTCGAGGAATTAAACATTACTTACTTTAATTAATAGATTAGGGGAAAAAATTATGAACGACGTTAGAATTATCAAAAGGTACCAAAACAGAAAGCTCTACGATACTCACCAGAGCTGCTACGTAACTTTAGAAGAAATCGCCCAGATTATTAGAGAGGGCCATGAAATTCAAGTTATTGACAACAAAACTAAAAATGACATCACTTACATGACTCAACTTCAACTTCTTGCTGATCAAGAAAGAAAGTCATTAAAGCCTGCTGATACTGAACTTCTTAAAAGAGTTATCAGAAGCGAAGAAGGAACACTTACAGGATATATCAGAGGTCTTGAAGCTCAACTTAACCTTGACTTCCCTACTTCAATTGTTGAACCAGCTGAAACAAAAGAAGAAACAACTGCAGTTCCATCTTTTATGAACACTGCAAACGTAAATTTAAACACTATTGAAACTACGACAACAACTCTTAACTAAAAAGTCGCAATAATGATGAAATTTATATCCAAACTCATGGCATTTACTGCCATGAGTTTTTTAGTTTTAACTGTTAATGTACACGCTAAAAAAGCTGATAACGAGGAAGTTGAAAGAGAAACTAAAAAAATCGTTTCAGCAGCAAAGCGCGAAATCAATAAACATGCCCTTGGGTTTGGACTTGGACAAACTTTTCTAATGGGTAATTTTGAGAGTAAAGGTGATAACAAAATTACCACCGATATTCTCTACTCTTACACTGCAAGCTACTCATTTGACTTATTGCTTAATTATCACAGCTCATATCACTCACATAAAAGTAAAGAGGTGTGGTTAAAAGGCTATACTATGAGTATTAAGGCTCGCTCTTATGAGTTTGATGCTTTCTCACCATTTGTTCTTGGTGGGCTTGGTTTCTATCAACCTAAGATTACTGACTCTCAAGGCAGAACATCAGACCCAAAGTATACTTTTGGAATTAATGGTGGTGCAGGGGTTGATTTGAGATTGAACTCAAGAGTTGTTACTGGAATCCTTGCTCAATTGCATTATCCGTTTGAGGTTAAGCAAGACGAGTCTGAAAATGTACGTGGCTCGTACTTTAAACTTTTACTAACGGCCATGTATTTGTTTTAATCCTCCTTAATGGAAGAAACAAAAAGATTTTATATTTTTACTGGTAAGGGTGGAGTCGGTAAGTCCACCCTTGCCCTCTCGTTCACCCAGTCCCTAGTTCGAAATAATTTAAATGCCAAATATATTTACTTTAAATCCAATAAGTTAGACGAGTCTGCCCCCCAGGAAACTGAGCTGTTAAATACCGCCAAAAGCGTTGGAATTCCCTTAGTCGGATTAGACCTACTGGAGTGTGCCCAGGAATATATTGCCAAAAAGCTTGGCTCTAAGACTATCGCCAGCTGGATTGTAAAAACACCTTTTTTTCGCTCTCTAATCAATATGATTCCCGGTTTTAACTACGTCATCTATCTAGGGCAAATACTACAGTTTTTAGAAGATAACCCCAGTTTGATTCTCGTACTCGATTCACCTTCATCCGGACATGCGGTTACTATGCTTGAAGCTACAAAAAACTTCAACCAGATTTTTGAAAGCGGACTTGTTTATGACGATACTCAAAAAATGCTAAATTATCTTCACGCCCCTGGATACGTAAAAATTAATATAATTACCCTTCCAAGCTTACTTGCCATTCAAGAAGCAAAGGAGCTACAGGAAAACATTCTAAATATTCACCACTTTGATAATGAAATTTACTGTAATAATTCCTTGGCCAACTGGAAAAGCGAGCTTCTTCCCCAAATACTTAAAGAGAAAATCTCTAATGAGGAGTCGGCACTGGCATCGGTTGATAAAGATATCAACGCAACAATCCCCCTTAGTTTAAAAACAAGCTCATCAGCGGTTGTCCTTGACCTTGTACAGTGGATGGATAAACTGAGATAATTTATGAAAGAAGAATTAAAAAAATTTGAAATATTTAGTGGAACGGGTGGTGTTGGTAAAACAACACTAGCTACCTCTAGAGCAATAAATTTAGCAAGAAGTGGGAAAAAGGTTCTTCTTATTACTATTGATCCCGCCAAGAGGCTCAAGGATCTGCTTGAACTCCACTCTGACGGTGTCGTATTACCTGTTAGTGACCCTTTAAAGTTAAATGAGGACTTGCCGCTTTATGTTCAATTAATGAACCCTCAGAGCACTTTTCAAAAAATTGCCAAAAAAGACAATTGTGAAGAAATTTTGGACAACAGAATACTAAAGGTACTAACAAGGCCATACGGGGGCCTAAACGAAATCCTCTCTATCGTCGAGCTAAATCTACAAGTGGAAAGTGGCCAATACGACGTTATCGTTTTAGACACCCCTCCAGGAAGCCATTTTTTGGATTTTTTAGATGCAACCAAAAGAATTCAAGTCTTTTTTGACCGCTCTTTTATGGATATTTTTCAATACCTTGGAAAGAAAACAGATATGGCCGGAATAAACTGGGGAAAGAAAATGTTTAATGCAGTTGTCTCAACCGGAGTAAAAAAACTTCTTCAGTACCTAGGTAAAGTCACGGGGGAAAAGTTTGTTGATGACTTTATTGACGCGGTCCTTGCTATTTATAAAACACAGGCAAGCTTTATCGCAGCCCTCGACCTACAGAGTAAATTAGAAGATCATAATTTTGCTAAGTGGTACCTCGTTACGAGTGTCGAACAAAACAAATTAGAAGAGGCCCTAAAGCTTAGAGATCAAGCTCAAGGACTAATAACTGCAGAAACAAGTATTCTGCTTAACAAATGTCTGGGAGAGGGCCTAAACAGTTGGAATCCAGCGTCAGGAACTCAAGAAGAATTGCTAAAACAGTCTTTGCAATACCGTGAAAATCATCTTAAAACATCTCTTAATAATTCATTTAAAAATATATTATCGTTTCCAGAAGTTATCAGTGTTTCTCCACTTGAGCATTTAAAAATTCTGAGCTTAAATTGGAATCATATTTAGGAGAGAAAAATGGAAAAATTTAAAAATACCAATATTTTATCGGCAATTGGCAATACCCCCATAATTAGACTTAACCACGTGGCCAGTGAAGTTGAATCTGAAATCTACGTAAAACTTGAATACATGAATCCAGGTGGATCTATCAAAGATCGAATGGGTGTTTATATGTGTGAAGAAGCAGTAAAGAATGGAGACCTTAAGCCAGGAGGAACAATTGTTGAATGCACCTCTGGAAATACAGGTGTTGGGGTGGCCCTCTTCGCTAATACATACGGCTATAAATGTGTTTTTGTAATGGCAGATAAACAGTCAAAAGAAAAAATTGATAACTTAAGGGCCTACGGTGCCAAGGTTATTGTTTGCCCTACCGATGTGGCACCCGAAGACCCAAGAAGTTACTACTCCGTTGCTGATTCCCTGTCAAAACTTCCTGACTCATTTGTACTGAACCAATACGCTAATAAAGCAAATATGCTATGTCACTATAACCAAACCGCTCCTGAGATTTGGGAGCAAACTGGTGGCGAGTTCGATACTTTTATGGCCTCCGTTGGAACAGGGGGAACAATCTCTGGGATAGGAAAGTATTTAAAGGAAAGAAAGCCTAGTATGAAAGTGATCGGGGTTGACTGCGAGGGCTCTATTTTGGCCCATTATAAAAAAACTGGTGAGATGGGAGAGGCTCACTCTTATGTACTAGAAGGTATTGGAGAAGACTTTCTTCCAGAAAATGTACACTTCGACACAATTGATGACTTCGTTGTGGTTAAAGATGAAGAATCTTTTCAAATGACAAGAAGATTACTAAGAGAGGAGGGTATCTACGCTGGAGGTTCTTGTGGCTCAGCAGTTGTTGGCGCCATTAGGTATGCTAAAACCTTAGACAAACCTGAGAAAATTCTCACCATCATGGTCGACTCTGGAAACCGCTACGCTTCAAAAATTTATAATGATGAATGGATGCTTTCCCATAACTACCAAGTAGATACGGCTAAAGATGAACTAGATCAAAATATACTTAATATTATCGGAGAAAATGGAAGGTTGATATAAATGAAAAAAGAAATGGATATAGCGACAAAAGTAATTCACGTAGGCGGAGAACCTGATAAAGAAACAGGGGCGATTATGCCTCCTATTTTTCAAACATCGACTTATGTGCAAAAAAGTCCAGGTAAACACTCCGGCTACGAGTACACACGAAGCCATAACCCGACTCGAACAAGATTAGAAAAAAACTTAGCTGCTCTTGAAGGCGCAAAGTATGCTGTGGTTACAGCTTCTGGACTTAGTTGTATTAGCTTAATGATGCATGCCCTGCCTAAAGGTTCTCGCATTATTTGTGGTGATGATGTTTACGGTGGAACCTATAGACTATTTACAACTGTATTCCATGAGCGACACAATATTGAATTTATTAATACCACTGATCTTAAAGCGGTAAAAAAAGCATTTGAGAAAAAAGTAGACCTCGTTTGGCTGGAGACTCCTACCAACCCGCTACTCAAAGTTACTGATATCAAAAAGGTTTGTGAAATTGCCAAAAAAGCTAAGGCCAAAGTCGTTGTTGATAATACCTTCATGAGTCCATACTTTCAAAACCCATTAAAACTTGGTGCAGACATTGTTATGCATTCAATGACTAAATACATTAACGGTCACTCTGATGTGGTTGGAGGATGTATGATGACTAGTAATAAGAAGTTTTATGATGAGGTTTTTAAATTACAAAATAATATAGGTCCTAGTTCCTCACCTTTTGACTCATGGTTAGTACTACGAGGATTAAAAACTCTTGCTGTTAGAATGGAAGCTCACCAAAAAAATGCAATGAAAATCGCTAAATGGTTAGAGGCCCACCCAAAGGTGGATAAAGTTGTTTACCCTGGTTTAAAATCTCATCCTCAGCACAATATTGCCAAGCGCCAGATGAGTGGTTTTGGTGGAATGATCACTTTTTATCTTAAAGGTGGCCTAAAAGAATCTAGACGCTTTCTAGAGAGAGTCAAGCTATTCTCCCTAGCTGAGAGTTTGGGGGGAGTTGAATCCTTGGTAGAGCATCCTGCGATAATGACTCACGCATCTGTTCCAAAAGAAATTAGAGAAGAACTTGGTATTCACGATAATTTGATTCGCCTCAGTGTTGGGATCGAAAATGTTGATGATCTAATCCAAGACTTGGAAAACGCTTTTTAAGCGGGCTTACTTTATTGCCCTAACATAAGTTTTAGCTTCTTTTGAAAGTGACTGTCCCCTTTCATTAACTAACTTAAAGTATACTGTGTAGCTATCTCCAACCGATATCTCCTCAGGTAAGTCAATCGCAAGATTATAATGCCCTTTTTGGTGAGGAATATTACTTAGCTTAACCTTATACTTCTTAATGGACTCATCTGTTAACAATGAAGAATCAGCTAAGCGAATGCTGGCAAATACATTTTCTTTATTTTTAACTGAATAGTGTAGTGAGAAGTCTATTTTAAGCCTTTGTTCTTGGCATTTGTTTCCTATAAACTTTAACTCACTTATTCTTGGAAAGTACTGGGCCTTTGTATCCGCAATGATTCCACGTCCAATATCAATAGGAGTCACTCTGTACTTAACTCCATTAGTCTGAACCACTGATGTGTCAAGGCCTGGTGAAGTTACAATATAGGTAAAGTGCACACCATCAGTCGAAGAAATTCCTCCGGCCATTCGTACTAAAAGTGACTGTAATAACCCGATACTCTTCAAAGAGCTCATTGAAGATAAAATATCACGAATATCGTTTTCAGATAGCTCAATATACTTAAGCTCATTAATGGCCGAAACAATTTTTTCTGCGGCCTTAAAGTAACCATAACAGCGGTAAAAGGATAGCCCTCCGATTCCTTTGCCTCTTCCAACTAGTCCTTTAAACTCATCATAGCTAGAATCAAGATGGGATATGATTCCGTAGCGATAAAGCATTTTCGAACAACTATTATAATCTCGTGGTCCCCTTCTCATACGTGATTTATGTCTTGGGCGCACTCGGTTCCATATTTTATGATACTTTGTTGCAAAGACATTTTCAGCTTGTTCGCCAAAAATAAGTTTAGAAAGCTCAGCATACATTTCATCTTCTGAATAATTAATGATTTTATTAATATGGTCTTTGGAGAAACTCAACACACTATACATATTAATCTTAGTAGTTTCTTTAATGTTGATACTTTCCAGTACTTGCTGATCGTACTCATCAAGCCCACCATTTCTTAAAATTTGGAGGTGTTCTAAAACCTCATTCGCATCTGACTTATTTGCAAAGTAGTTATCATATCGACACTGTATATTCATTGCAGAGTTATCGAATAACGACTTTTCATCGGTATCAGTCGTTTCTATCTTCATTCTGCATTCATAGGATTTTTTCTTCTCACTAACTTTAATCGGTCCGAGCTGAAAATCGATAATATTCTTGAAGGATGTTCTTTTAGTTTTCTCTCCAACCGAATAGACCCTATCTTGGTAATGAACTTCATTTAGATCTGTTACAGTTCTGCGTTCATAGGAAATAACTCCAGGGAGTTTTAGAACCAACCGGTGGTCTTTTCCATCTCCATTTTTATAAACAGGATCAAATTCCTTTACTCCTTTTGCATAGTCTTTTGCATCAATTAATATAGAGTTTTTATTCAACGCGTAGGAGGGACCGTAAGAGCGTTTTAATATTTTATAAAAGAACGCAACACCTTCACTTTTATTCAAGTCCACTTCAAAGCGTTGCAATAAACTCTCCTCTTTGAAGTCTTCATAATACCACTTACCGAAGTATAATTTGATCAAACCAAAGATTTTAGGTGAAATCTTAAAAATATTTACCGTATCTCCAGATAAGACGGTATCTTTGACTTCAACCGAAACTTTATTTCCCTTAGTCTTTTTAAAACCAAGAGTTCTAAATATTCTTCTATACTTTGAGTAGCTTGGTTTCACAAAGTAATAGAGGTCAAAACCTACCCCAAGAGGAGTTACACCGTAGTAGGTAGTGTGCTCAACGATATCGCCAATTGCTATATTGTTATTGTCTTCAAAAAAGACTTGGGGGTCTAGAGGCATCCCTAAGTTAGAGTGAAGCTTCATTGGCGCCAATGGGTCATCACTAAAAACTCGTCCTTTGTCACTATCATTGAATTTATTAAAAATACTTCCAAGAATACCAGAGGCAAAATTAATAACGCGATCATAGTATTTTACAAGGACTCCTTTTTCTCTTTCTTCACAAATGACATCTGCAACGTCTCGTCCTTTATCAATATCTGTATTTAGTAAATTATTAACAACTTCACAGCCAGAAAGCTTTTTTCCATCTACAAAATTTGAGTTATGAATTAGTTCAACACCTGCAACAGCAGAGCTGAAAAAATAGTTCTTACCTACGCCTGCATCAAACTCAAGATGTAATGTATTTTTCACTTGAATGGAGTAGAGATCATCCTTAGTTATCGCATCCTCTTTAGGACGAGGTAAGTTATCATCCACAGAACGAAAAAGTCTAAGCTTAAGATCAAGATGATCATTAATTGAAAACTCTATTTCCGGGCTAAGCCGTTCATATAGATCATCTTTCTTTTCAATTTGGGTAACTAATTCACCATAGAGTCCATCACCGAGAGAGTTCAAAACCCATCTATTCTTCTTATACTCCCCGATAGTCTCATCAAGACATGCATCAATAGCAAAGCAATAAGGAGTAATAATAAAAGCTACAATCAACAGACTCAGATAAGAAAGGTTTCTGCGCAATAAATCCATAAAGATGCCTACATAGTTATAATTAAACTCACAGAAGATAGCACACCTTGCATGCGTCGCGTTATGGCTATGTAATTTATTCTTGCTAATTACAGAAAGTGAGAGCTTAGCTCAACGTAATTTCAGCCACTTATGTAGGTTTGGCCGATTTAGATTGACCTAGAATTTTTGCTCGTCTGACAAAGTGGGCGTATCCTGAGTCTCATTACTTAAATCTTTCTCAGTTTCAGCTGCTACTGGCACGGCCTTATCCTTTATTACAGATACTTTTTCTTCTTCTACTGAAGTCTTTGGTAACTCACAGTTTTCAGTTGCTAATGGCCCTTTAACAAAGGAGTCCGGCTTATCATATTTAGAAAATAGTTTCCCCTTTCCTAAATATTCTTTAAAAAGTAAAAAGGCGCAATATGTCTGCCCATGGGATGTGGCGAGGTTTTCCCTGTCACCTCGAGCAAAAATTAATCCATAGTCTTGAAGAATATCATGTAACTCATTCCATTTCTCACAATATTCAGTTGGGTTATCTCTCGTACACTCACTTGATCTTTTGTATACTGATTGGTTTCCCTTATCTATCATTTTAATATGAATAGGCTCTCGACAAACATCAACAGTCCACTTTGTTTCTATTACTTCATCAAATATTACAGTGATAATACAATGCTGTTTTTTTATCCCAAGCTCACTTTTTAAAAGCCCAAAAAACTTTCCTCCATTCTGGATAGATGTCTCAAAATTAGACTTCAAACATTGCTGAGAGTTAAATTTTTCACTTCCAAAGGCTTGCTGAAGCAGAAGGAGTATAATTATAAATAATCGACT
>JBFKKF010000058.1:0-8557 GCA_041631355.1 Bacteriovoracaceae bacterium
CTTATTCTCCTTGGCCGTATGTACAGTAAAGACTCCATTCCCAGGAGGACATAAGTATTTAAAAAATTCTTCAGTTGGGCTATTTTTCATAATTCACAAACATTTCTTTAGTTAAAAGGCATTCATCGTATTCACTTGTAAACTCTTTTACTTTGTCTTTTTCAAAATAGTTAATAAAGTCATTAATAATCAAGTACTCAAATGAAATAATATCTTGGTTTAATCTTTGATGAACTCCTGCAATATGGGATGTTTTATTTAAGTTTTTAAGATCATGTAAATAACCTGGTTTAAATGGCTCAGATTGAAATACATCCAAATAACAAAAAGACTTCGGATTTCTTTGTAAGTACTGAACTAAGTCCTCCTCAGTAATGATCTCGCCTCTTGCGGCATTAATGATAATATTATTGGGAGCTAGCTTGTTAAGTTGCTGGGAGTTGATCAACCCCTTACTGGTAGGATTGAGGTTTGCAGCAATAATTAGGATATTTACGTCTTCAAATATTTTGTCATCCCACCTATGAGTTCCTTTCTTTTTCAGTTGAGAAAAGTCTACACATGGATCATAGGCACTTACCTCTCTACACATAGGAGAGAGAATTTCATAAGTTAGCTTTCCTATATGTCCATAACCAATGATAAGAACTTTTTGATCTCTCAGTAATTTACGATCCCAAGTTCTGTCTTGAGACCAGTGCAAATGGTGCGGGATTGCAGTTGTGTGATGCATGATACAACTTAAAATATATTCACTTACTGCATTGGCCCTAATGGGATTCCCTAGAATAATAGGAAAGCCTACGGAGTTGAAGAAATTAAAGTCTATATTATCGTGTCCCGAATTTGGATGAATCATTAGAACGGTTTTATCTAATAAATTACGAGCAATATCATTAGGCCTTGTGTTTGAGTTCGTAATTAAAACAAATGGGATGTCTTGATCTATATCACTTAAGCTTTGCACGTATCTCACACCCTCAATTTCCTCCAGGATTTTCTGCTCTTTTGCCAAGAACTGAGAATTTTGATAGTTTGACACGCTGGTTCTGTAGACTTGTAATTTCATGCTATTATATTAATGCAAATTATTTAGAGAGACTAGCGAAAATCAAAATAACAGAGTATAACCAAAGGCCAGAAACTATTGGGGTAAACATGATTTCAATCAAATCCAGTCGAGAAATTGAGTTAATGAGACAAACATGCCAACTCGCAGCAAAGACGCTTAATTTTATTGCAGATAAAATTGAAATTGGCATGACTACAGAAGACGTTAATACTCTGTGTCACGGATTTATCACTGATAACGGAGCTTATCCATCACCATTAAATTATCATGGTTTTCCAAAATCAGTTTGCACCTCCTTGAATGAGGTTATTTGTCACGGCATCCCTTCTAAAAAAGATAAATTAAAAAATGGTGATATCTTAAATGTAGATGTAACGACTTACCTTAAGAAGTTTCATGGAGATACTAATAGAACCTATTTCATAGGTGATGTTGATCCTAAGATTAAGGACCTTGTGAAGGTTACCTATGAGTGCATGATGGAGGGAATCTCTGTTTGTCGACCTGGCGCTAATATTGGAGATATCGGTGCAGTCATCGAAGAGATGGCCAATGATCATGGTTACTCTGTTGTAGAGGAGTACTGTGGACATGGGATTGGTAGAGAATTTCACGAAGAGCCACAAATCCTTCACTACGGAACGAGAGGCTCAGGTATTGAGATGAAACCTGGGATGACGTTTACAATTGAACCGATGATAAATCTTGGTAAGCGTCACTGTAAGCTTCTTAAGGATGGGTGGACAGTAGTAACAAGAGATAAGAAGCCGTCTGCACAGTTTGAGCATACTATTTTAATTACTGAATCTGGCCATGAAATCTTAACTCTTGACCCAGAAAATCCATTCAATCCAATATTTGAATGAGTTTATCAGCTTCAGAATATAAAATCACTCTAGATTCTAAGAATCGAGTTTACAGATTTGATTTTCGGGTGTGTGAAGAGCTGGAGTATATTTTCAATCAAATTCGGTCTTTAATTCAAGATAGAGAACTTGATGATCTCATAAAAAATTTGTCGAAGTATTATTTCTCTACGTACAAATTAGGTAATAAAGCAGATAGCTTTAATGAGGATATGTGTTTAGTTCAATTTAAGAAATACTTGCAAGAATTAAGGGGAGATATTTTTTACTCTGACTTAGATGCTGACAGTGTGATATGCCGTTGTTTGAAATACGATAAACAAAGAGTTCTACGAGAAACAAAGCAGTCCAATGCTGACTATACCCAGTTTGTAAATGAATCAAATTGTTCACAGATATGTAATCTATGCGAAAGTGAGTTGGTTAAAATTTTTAAAACAAGTTCAAGTTAGCAGTCATTTAAAAGGTTTGGGTTTCTTAGTTTTTTTAATACAATTTGAAATTCGTATTTATGTTCAACCAGTCCATCTAGCCCTAGCTCTTCTAATAAATAGCGGCCGTTTTGCATGATTTTATTGAGTTCGGGTATTTTACTTTGAAGACAGTTTGGTTTTTTTGCCTGGGCCTGTAAATTGTTAATTAATTCTATGAATAAAAGTGTGCTTTGTTTTCTTAAGTCAGTAATTTGCTCTTCATCGATGGATCTAAACTGCAGGTCTCCCTCTGGGCGGGTAGAGTAAAAGGCATCGTCATGCATGAGCATAATCTTTAAAAGGGTTAAGCTTTTTGTATTCTCTTTGGAGTCACAGACATGATTTAGGTATTTGGACTTAAGCTTTACTGTGGAACTTAATTGTAAGAGTTTACTAATAAGTGCCTGGTTTAGATGGTTGAAAGCACCATTTTTTTTGGCCATAAAGATTGTTTTTTCCTCTTCACCTAGACAGCGAAGAATACTGCTCGACGCAGCATGACAATTAATTGTGAAAAGAAGAGCTAAAACTATAGTCAATCTCATATTCCTATTATACTCATCTGTTTAGCTTTGTCTTTTTTTGTTTAAAAAACACTTACTCTTGACTAAAATGCTAACAAAAGGAACTAGCTCATATGAGAGAAATGCCATTAACAGAACATTTAACGGAGTTAAGAACACGTATTATTAAAATTGTATTTATCTTATTAATTTCCTTTGGCGTTTGTTATTCGATCGGTGAGTACTTACAGGAATTTCTATTAATTCCTTTAAGATCTGCTCTTGGTGTAGAAGGAAAAATTGTTTTTCTTGGCTTGTTAGATAAAGTGCTAGCACAATTTCAACTTTCTTTCTGGTGCTCCATTATTTTATCATCTCCGTTTTGGTTTTCTCAGTTGTGGTTTTTTATCAAGCCTGGACTTTATCCTAATGAGGTGAAAGTTATCCGGCCGTTTATAGTATTTGGCTTTCTGTTGTTTTGTGTCGGTGTTGCATTTGGCTATTATATCGTGTTTCCTTTTACCTTTTCTACCATACTTGGATTCGGAGTTGGCAATATTGAGGCAATGATGAGCCTAAGAGACTATATTGTTCTTTCGAGTAAAGTATTAGTCTTTTTAGGGATCTTATTTCAACTCCCTAATGTACTTTTGATTATGGGATTTATGGGAATTATTAATAGTAAAAAACTCTCTAAGGCCCGTCCCTATGTCTTAACAGGGTTTGCTGTTTTAGCGGCTCTACTTACTCCACCAGACCCAGTCACAATGTTGGCCCTTTGGATCCCCTTAACTGTCTTATATGAAATCGGTCTCTTGGCCGTACTTTTATTGGTTGATCCTTTTCAAAAAAAGAAAGACTTAGAAGTAGCAGAATAATTTCAAATACTTACCTGTTCCTCTGATAGTTGCAGTCAAGTATTGGCAATATTTACCGATAATAACTTAGAGGTAGATATGATTTTAGAGTTTATTGATGTCAGTTATAAGATTCCTAACGGAGAGTACTTGTATAAAAATCTTAACTTCAAGTTATTTAAAGGGGAGTACTACGGAATCTTAGGTAAAAACGGGGCCGGAAAATCTACTTTTATAGAAATGATTATGGGGATGAGAAAGCTTGAGAGTGGTAAAATAGTGGTGTTTGGGGAAGATCCAAGTGAAAGCAGTAGAACTCAGAAACATCGTATTTTTATTCTGACCCATGATATGTTGATTCCGGGAAATATTCGGGTTAAGGATCTATTAAATTATTATAAGTTCTTTTATAAAAACTACTCCAATCAAATAGAGTCAGAACTATTGGAACTATTCGAGATAGATCCTAAGAAAAAATTCGGCTCACTTTCAACAGGACAAAAAATTAAAGCTCTTTTAAGTGCAGCATTTGCTTCAAGAGCAGAGTTTTATCTATTTGATGAAGTGACAGCTGTGCTAGATCCGAAGTCTAGAATCAATTTTTTTAATTATCTGAAAAAATTTAGAAATGAGCATGAATGTTCCGTACTATTAGCAACTAACATAGTAGAAGACCTGGTTCAGTCAGTTAACAAAGTCATATTCATAGATGAAAATCACAACACTCAGATGAGAGATATTAGTGATGTTGATGAGTTATTTGATATTTCGGAGAGTAGTGCAGCATGAATAAGTATCTTCATCTTATTAAATATAATTTAATTTTTTATAAGATAAACCTCTTATATCTTACTTGCTTTACTTTACTTATTTTTGGTTTTAGTTACTGGTTAATGGATGATGCTAAGTCCTTAGGTGAGAGTTTAATGACTTATTCACTGTATCTACTTGGGATGATTTCTATGACTAAGGCCACCCCAAAGAGTAGTATGATGTTTGATATTAAGCACCTCTTAGCATTACCACTTACAAAAATAGAGATAATTGTTTTAAAGTCCATTACTGATATTGTACTAGTGACACCGGTAATTGTTTTATTTACCTATGGTTTTATTTTATCGGGTTTGAAATATCACCTCATCTCCTTTGTCATAATTTTCTTAATGGGTCTGACAATTGTAAATATTATTATATTCAATAAGCGGATTGACTCATATCGCATGGAACATGTGAAATCGAGCTTTACTAGTAACCTTAAATGGTTTGATGTTTTTATAACTTCAGGGCTTAGTTTCTTATTGTTGGGTGGTAGTGTTTTTACAATCTTTATCTTAACAAAAGATAATATCTGGGTACAAGAATATGCCATGGGCATCTTCCTATTTGCTTTATTCTTTTTTGCGACTAGCAGAACTTTAAAACTACTAAAGGATGAAACAAGATCCTATTTTATTCTTAGGCGAGATTTGGGATGGCTTTTTGTAAAGATTCTCGTATTTACAGTTCCTATTATTACTCCTGTTCTAATGAAGACAAATAAACAATTTGCAACCACATTAGATAATGGTTTGAAGTCAACACCATTTGAGGAAGTTGCTACAGAGCTAGAGCAGATGACTGATCTTGAAGGTAAGAAAGTTCTTTTGTCTATTATTGAGGGGAGAGACGAAGTTGTACTAGATTATATGGAAGAGAGAAAGAGTTTGCCTTGGCAGTCAGAGATCTTTGGAAATTATCCGCCACATTTGGCAGTGCTTTATAACCGGAAAAAAGTTTTAGAGAAAATGATTGAGTTAAAACCAGAGGTTGTTAACCTTGAAGGGAAGGTTAAAAAAAGAACTCCTATTTACAGTGCGTTGAAATCTTGCAACCTCCCGATGCTCAAAAATCTTGTGAATCATGGTGGTAATATTAATCATGTGGATATTGAAGGGGACAATCCAGCTATCTTTGCGGCAAAAAAATCTTGCTATGGTGGATTAATTTATCTTAAAGAGGTTGGTGTAGACTTAGAACATAAAAATAAAAAAGGCTTGAATGCCGCGAACTATATCGATAGAAAAACAGGACTTATCGAGGTCTTAGGATTAACGCCAGTGGTAAAAAAGACCAAAAAACGTGGTGTGGCAAGTGAGCAATGATTTATTTAAGTACTTGTCCTAGGACTTCTGCGGCAAGGGCCGCCCCCCCGACAAAAATAGCAGAATTAACCGCTGTATCATTTAATCCCAACTTGGTTGCTTTATCAGAGGTTCTTCCCTGTTTTTCACTAGGAGATGCTGCTTTCTGTAGACTTAAATAGTGCTCGACTTCATCATATTGAAAGTCTTCTTTAATGGAGAGATCCTTTACTGATAACTCCGATATTCTATGAACAATAAAAGACATAATATAATTTGATTCATTTTTTTTAGATTTTCTAAAGTCGGTGTAACCAAATACTTTTACCATCTTACCACGATATAAATCTAAGTTTTTCACCCTTGATTCTTCTGAAATAGGGTAAGCATAGGTTTTACTGTTTTTGGTGATAACGATAAAATAATTTGTCCCTTCATTTTCATGTTTAGTTTTTACAATCTTTCCTACTGTCAGGGACTTATTTTCCTTTGCGAGAGCAAAGTTGATAAGGCAAACGCCAAGAATTAAATGTATTAAAATATATTTCATAACAACCTCAAGAATACTATAACTGATTTTTATCAATATAATATGATTTAAATTAGTTTTATTTTTGAAGGGCCAATAGGGTTTCCCTACATACCTTAGCCGCAAAGGCGGAGGAGTTTCCAGTACTATCTAGCATGGGGGCGAGTTCTACAATGTCTGCACCCACAAAATTTTTGGTTTTTAAGACTTTGATGATTTTAATAAAGCTATGAAAAGTTTCTCCTCCAGCTTCAGGAGTACCAGTTCCTGGCATATAGGCGGGATCAAAAAAGTCTAAATCAAGGGTAAGATAAATGGGTCTATTATTGTCTAGCGCATTGATTCTTTCAACACATTCATCCAAAGAGGTGGCCAGAGTATTATTCTCTTTCATAAAAGTAAATTCTTCTTTCAGGCCAGAGCGGATTCCATATTGGAGAAGACCATTTTTTTCGCCCATATGGTCCCATATTCTTCTCATAATAGATGCATGTGAGAACTTTTCCTCTAGGTATCCATCTCTTAGGTCAGTATGAGCATCTAGGTGGATGATGAATAAGTCTTCGAATTGATCTAGATACAGTCTCATTGGGCCATAAGAAACCGAGTGCTCTCCCCCTAGGGTTAAAACTTTTATTTTATCTTCTTTTAGCTTAAGATCCTTGGTAATACCGTGAAAGTAGTCATTAGTAAGCTTCCACTTACTTGGATAAATAGGCAGGTTTCCAATGTCTAAAATATTATAGTCTTCTAGGTCTCGATCAAGGTAGGGGGAGTAAGTTTCTTGCCCAAAGGTGGCTTCTCTTAAGGCATTGGGTCCAAATCTCGCTCCTGGTCTAAAGCTGGTGGTTCCATCAAAACAAAACCCTACAATATGGGTGCAATTTTTTTGAAACCTCAAAGACCTCTTGGCCCCTAAAAAACTCGGACAATCTTCCATCTCTGTTAGTTCTGGGTAAGCACTCATATATGTTGACCTATTTTTTTCTTATGAAAATTACTGATAGCAAATGCCCCTTTATGCCAATCCATATTATACCACTTCAAACTTCTTTGGATGACTTCCATTTCTTGTCTTTTATCTGGGTTGATATGAGTACCAAGGTATTTTTTAGAAGAAAAACCGAAGGTCCAAAAAACTCCAGGGTAAATGCTCATCGGGGCGTTAAAAGATTGTACAAAGGGAAATGCCTTTCTCATGTTGGCATATATTTTTCCTATATTATACTCATCAAAGAATGGGTTCTCTGTTTGATTCATCATAATGCCTTCATCGGTTAAAGCATTATAAACATCTGTATAGAATTCGGAAGTGAATAGGCCTGAGGCGAAGTCCTCGGGGTCAGTTGAGTCAATAATAATCACATCGTATTCATTATTTTTAGACTTTATGAAAGCAAATCCATCTTGAGGAAGAATATTAACTCTTTTATCATCAAGTGCTGATGTACAATCAGGGAAGTACTTTTTAGAAACTTCAATCACTCTTTCATCAATTTCGACTAAATCAATTTGCTCTATGCTTTTATGTTTGGCAAACTCTCGAACAACACCACCATCACCACCGCCGATGATTAAAACTTTTTTACATTTTCTTGAAACCATATAAGGAATATGGGCCATGACTTCGTGATACACAAATTCATCCAAGTCACTGACCATGGTTTTGCCATCTAATAAGAGTAATTTTCCAACAGACTCAGTTTGTACGACATCTATCTTTTGAAACTTTGATTGCTCAGAGTGAAGTATTTTTTTAACCTTCCATCCCATTGCAAATTTTCCAAAATATGACCTTTCATAAAACCAACCATTTTCCAGCACTTTGAACCCCTTAGATTTAATTTTAACTATATTTAGCCTGAATTTATCTATTTTTAAACCAGTTATGCTAAGATTTTATAAAATAGAGCTTAACAGGCTTTGCAAAATAATAAAAGACTGTTAAATCAATGCTTTATCTGCCAAAATGAAAGAAATAGGGGACCTATATGTATATTGTAACTGGAGCAGCAGGATTTATAGGAAGCTGCATTGTTAAGAAACTTAATGACCAAGGGATTGAGAATATTCTAGTGGTTGATAGATTAGAATCTGATGAGAAATGGCTAAATCTAAGAGCAGTAAAATTCCAAGA
>JBFKKF010000059.1:0-8424 GCA_041631355.1 Bacteriovoracaceae bacterium
CGTTATAAAAGTGCACTCCTTGTTTTTGACCAAGGTATTCCAACCTAAACTTCACTCCGGAAAAATTTATAATTAAGTCTTGAACAATGGCTTTGGCCTGTGAAATATTTAAGTGATTTAATACCTCATAAACACATCTAAAATTGTATTTATGATGTTCACCAATTAATTTGCATTGTGAAAAATCGAATGAGTTTAATTTCGTAAGCGCTATTTTTTGTGCCGAAGAACTCACCCCCAAATAATCCTTAGGAGCAATAAATAAATCACTTCTGGTTTGATTCATCACAATCTTTAGTTTTGCCTTTTGATACTGATCAAAACTTTCATATCGCTCCATATGAGTTGGAGAAATATTAAGTATAATGGCGATATTGGCCCTAAAAGTATTCAATAGCTCAATTTGAAAACTCGATAACTCTAATACCGCGATATCGTAATCATGTGGGTCATTGAGAACCTCACAAAAAGGGGTACCAATATTTCCTCCCAGAAAAACCCTTTTGCCCGCCTGAGTTAAGGCCTGAGCAATCATGGTCACCGTGGTGGTCTTACCGTTAGAGCCGGTAACTGCAACAATGGGCAAATCAAGCTCCCTATAAGCAAGCTCTACTTCACAAATTTTTTCTACACTTTTAAAAGGGCTTAGGACCTCTAGCCTAGGATCAATCCCGGGGGATAAAACAATCAGGTCTAACTCAAGCCCAGATGGAATTTGCTCCTGTGAGAAACAATGGTCTTTGGAGATGAATTTATCTATTTTTTCATACCAAGAATCTATCGCACCGGAATTGATAACATAAACTTCATGATCTCTTATTTGAGTTAAATATTGTAGGGCAGAAATCCCTGAAATTCCTATCCCCCAGATGGCAATTCTCATAATAGCAGTATATACTGCGCTCATGGAGCTTGAAAAGCAGTTTATTGCTATAAAAAACTTTTTAAAACAACATCAATTTCTTCACGAACAAGAGGCGCTCGAACGCTATCCCTTGCAAGATAATCCTTATAGTAATTGGATAAAATCTCTTCAAAAACTAGAGCTCTTAGAAGTCTTAAAAGTTCAAAATCTGACAGACAATCAATACATTCAAGACCCTGGGTATAAAGAATACCTGATCACGATCAAGGGTCTACTAGAAATTAAAGAGTATAGTGATGAGGTTTCATTTCCAAGGCCATTAGAGCGAAAGGTTTCCCAAAAAAAACGTCATGAAATAAAAAGAATTTCAGCTCATAAACTCATTCAAAACTCTCATCACTTCATTGATATCGGAAGTGGTGCCGGACATCTTAGTAGTGCTCTTCTTTACAATAATAACAAGTACGCTACCTGTCTTGATCGCAATTCTAACTTTCAACACATTGGTATTGATAAATTAAAAAGAGAAATCCCTGAACTACTAGATAGAATGGAATTTCAACAAGTAGAAATTAATGAGACGACCAATTTTAAAAAAGCTGGCTCAAACACAGCATTAATAGGACTTCACTCCTGTGGTGATCTCTCAGTTCATTTGATTAAGAAATTTACAAACCAAAAAATTAATTCACTTCTTAACCTAGGTTGCTGTTATCATAAACTCAACAATCAAAATATAAACCTAAGCTCGCTGGCAAAGTCTGATCCACTTAAATTAACAAATCATGCCCTAACTATGGCCGCAAAAATAAAGCCGGAGAATCTAACATCATATGAGCAAAAGTACCGTGTAAAAAAATATCGCTACGGTCTTCATATTTTAATGCGAGATCAATTTTCGAAAGATTTTCTACCTCTAGGTAACGCCACCGCCGATGACTACCGTGGGCCATTTAGTCGATATGCTAAAAAATATTTTCCCCTCTCTGAAAAATTATCTGATGATGAATTAAATAATTTCTACCACGGGACTTTAACTCAAGAGAGTATAAACCAATTATTATGCCTAGGAGTTATTAGGTCACAATTGGCAAAATTAATTGAGTACTATCTCATCTTTGATCGGGCATTATTTATTAAGGAGCAAGGCTTTAATGTCGAGGTCTTTAGGTTATTTGATCCAAAAATATCTCCCCGAAATATTGCCCTCACTGCAAGTTTAAATTAGTGAACTCCCCCACGGATGGGAAAAATCACCTCCATTACATAGCCCAAGCAATCTTCTTTCATCACATAGATATCTTTAGTAAACATGGATGGGATAAAAGTTCGGCGAGTAATAATCTCACCTTTGTCAGTAATCTTTAAAAAGTCACCTGATATATCCTTTCCAAAGTTATCTTCAATCCAAATAAGTGAAAGATCTTTACCGTATCCAAGAGATGATCCCTTTTTCATGACGGTAAAATTATTTGAATCAATTGTTGGAATCAACGAGAGATCTGCTTCACTTTCCGAGCTATTTTCAAAATCAATCCGTGCTTCCGGAGAAACCTTCATTCTTCCTATCGTATGATAGATTTCTGTTCGGGGATATTTTTGATGCCCCACCAACTCAGGCACTTTAAGAATCTCCTCTACGAAATCATAAGCCGCCTCAATTCCCCTAGGCTCGCCAGGCAGTCCTGCCTCAATAGTGATAGCGGTACAAAAGCGACTAAATGCCATAGACTGTACATTATGAGGCTCAGTAAAATAAACCGTATGCTCTCCAAAATAACTCGCCAGGTTTAAAAAATTCTCCCCTGTATTATTAACACAACCATACAGCGGATTTTTTCCCGTATTATTATGAATATCGATACTCGCAAATAAATTGGCTTTTTGAGCGTATTGAACTACATCCATGGCCAATTTATTTTCAGCATGATCACCTTCTTCCCAAATTCGATTATAATCAACCTGACCCGGTAGATGCCGCATCCCCTCACTGGCCCCGAGGGTATTTCCGAAAAATAGAATGACATCTTTAGGAAAGAGTTCATTCTTATACTTATTGATTAATCTTTGTAACACGATAAAACTTGTAGTTTCGTTACCGTGTAATAGCGAGGATAAAAACACCGGCCTAGAGTCTTTGCCCTTAATATGAATAAGGGTAGGTCCCCCTAAGACTTTATGAACTTCTTTGACGTCACAGGTGTAGAGTTCATCAGGAATATCTTTTAAAATCTTTAACTGCATTATAACTCCCACTCGTGCACTGGTTTTCCACTGGCCTGATTTTTGATGTAGGCCTCAAGTAACTCTTGAAATCTCTTACCATGCATATGAATGAACGCTTTCTGCCATATAGCTCCATTAACTCCTCGTGAGAGTCTTGGATAGATAATATCATCGAGATAGTATTTTACATCTTCTTTGTTTATTCCTCTTTTAATTAGCGCTTGTTTCACATGAGGAAAAATCTCGTACTGAAGTAAATCCTTCATGTCATGAAGTTTCCCATCAATCCATCGAACTTTACAAAAAAAGCTCTGTCTTGCTGCTTTATAAAAATTATGAATGGCCTCATCAAAAAAGATCTGCTCTTCTGGGACAATTTCATGATTCGCTAAATAATCTACCAACCCGATAAAGAAAGCTGAGTTGGCAACCGAATCTGCAACCGTTGGCCCTGAACTTGGAACCCGTTGCTCAATTCTCAAATGAGGAGTTCCATCGTCATTCATTCCTAGTACGGGTCTAGTCCATCTCCAAATGGTTCCGTTATGAAGCCGTAAATGCCAAAGATCATCTGGTGCCGCTTTATCCTCTGTTTCAGCGAGTAAAATAGGATAGTCATGGGCATTCTCAGCAAATAACTCAAACATAGACTCTTTTACGTAGCCATTACCTAAGGTCACTCGTTTAATGGTTTTTCCTGATTGATTCTTACAATCTAGATCAACCGCTTGTTCAAAAATAGCAATTCTAGACTCATCCCATAACTCTTTACCAAAAAAATATGGGGCATTGGCAGATAGGGCAATAAGAAAAGAAGATGCAATCATTGAAGCGTTGTAATAGCGCTTAGCCTGGTCTTGATCTACGCTTAAGTGAATCTGCAAACTTGTGGCAGCACACTCGGCGATCACACTATCCATATACATATATAAATTATCTTTACCTTCAAGTCTTATATATAACGGCTTACCATCTCGCATTTGCATGACTCTTTCATTCATCACATTATAGCGATTTTGTGGTGATAAATATTGTAACTCCAACATATGGGGCCTTAAAGTAGGCAGAGTCCCTACTAACATGGCATGCTTGGCATCTTTATTAGCTATTTCAGAGCAAGATTTCCAAATTTTATCTAGCTCAAGATTTAGGGAGCTAAATGCCCCACCTTTTAATGGATATGGGGTACTATTTATTTCAAAATTAAACTTGGCTATTTCTGGCACAACTTGGGGATGATTGAGCTTATCCAAAAACTCGGGAGCATAGGGGTCTGGAAGCATATTTTCGTTTACTAACCACGCTTCCAACTCAATACCCACATGGTGATTACCACTAGAAAATCGTTTTTCTTTAAACCAATGCTCTAGGGTCTTGGTCTCTTGTTCTATCTTGTCTTTAAATTTCTTAAAGTCCTCTGCGGAGTATCCCTCATGTTGAATTTCCTTTCCCATGGAACCTCCGGGTACGACTCAATTAATAAAGGTGGTAAACTTCTTTCATCTCATCATAGAGACATTTCATTTTGCCATCTATATCAGGGTGATTAGCATCTTTTTCATCCCAAACAAATCTTTCTGGACCAAATTCTTTAAGCATCAATTTTGTTTGCCAGATATTATCTCGAGGCATATTAAGATCAGAGTGATACTCATATAATTCCATCACTCGTGGATCAATGAAGTCCTGGATCGAGTTGAAATATTCATCATTATAAATTTTTCTTCCGTCTTTTAAGCGCGTATAACCTCTAACTACGTAATCGATATAGACCACATCACACTCAAAGGCTTCAAAAAGATAATTTATCGCCCTTAGAGGAATGATATCTCCACAAGTGGCAATATCAAAATCGACTCTAAAAGTACAAATTCCCGTGGCTGCAGAAGCATCAGGGTAAGTATGACTCGTTAGATGAGATTTAGTTAGATGAGACTTAACTGCAGAACCTTGACTTAGGGTTTCCCACTTGCCCCCTTTTACATCACTCATTAAGGTCATGGTTGAAGCCCCAACAGGATCATAGTCCATCTTTGACTCGGAAATAATATCTGAGTCAATAATTTCACAAATCTTTCGAGAGATTTCTAAAATTTTATTGGAGTTATATTTTTCATCAATCCAATTAATATAATCTTCTTTTTGAGCATCATCAAAAGTGATGCAAAAATCATACAGATTAAATGAAAGTATTTTTGTAAGATTATTAAATCCAGACAATTTTATTTTATCTGATTGTGAAACAAAACCCATGACTACCTCAAAAAAAAATGGGGAAGATAGATCTTCCCCCATTATCCTTTATGACCAATTAAATTAGGCCTAACTCTTTTACTGTATCTCTTTCTTTTTTCAATTCTGCTAATGTTGTCTCAAACTTTTCTTTTCCAAAGTCATTATGCTCAACATTTTCAACAACTACTAACTTGCCACCTTCAACTCGACATGGGTAAGAAAAGATTAGTCCCTCATCAACCCCATACTGTCCATTAGAGGCAACACACATAGAAAAGGTCTCTCCCGCTGGAGTATCGTGAGTTAAGTTATAAACACCTTGAACGCAAGCGTTGGCAGCTGAAGCAGCTGATGAAGCACCTCTGGCCTTAATAATCGCGGCACCTCTTTTTTGTACCGTTTCAATAAACTCACCTTTAAGCCAAGTTTCATCACTGATCACTTCTGCTGCTGATTTCCCACCAATTTGTGCATTATAAAAGTCTGGGTATTGAGTAGCGGAGTGATTTCCCCAAATCGTCATATTCGTAACAGCAGTTATATCAACTCCTGCTTTCTGTGCTAATTGGGACTTCGCTCTATTCTCATCAAGCATTGTCATTGCAAAAAATCTATCCTTAGGAAGACCAGAGTTTTCCATCGCAATTAAACAATTTGTATTACAAGGATTTCCAACCACAAATAATTTACAATCATCAGCCCCGTGAGCCGCCATGGCCTTACCAAGTGGTCCAAAGATTCCACCATTTACTTGTAAAAGATCAGCTCGCTCCATTCCATCTTTTCTTGGAACTGCACCAATGGCCAAAATCCAATTCGCATCTTTAAATGCAACTTCCATTTTATCGGTACACACAATATTTTTTAAAAGAGGAAATGCACAATCATCAAGTTCCATTTTCACACCTTCAAGTGCTCCCAAGGCTTGAGGAAGCTCAAGTAATTGAAGTTCTACTTCGGTGTCCATTCCAAACATTTGCCCTGAGGCAATCCTAAAAAGGATAGCGTATCCAATTTGACCAGCAGGACCGGTTACCGCTACTTTTACTCTTTTATTGGCCATAATAATCTCCTTAATTTTTCAATTTTAAATATCAAGTGATTATAGAAGATTTGGCCCCAACAGTAAATGGAGAGAATTGTTCGTAGACAACTAATCCAATCAATCATATGATTGTGAAAATTGTGCCAGACTAATTAGGAGCTTAGTGTCATGAATGACTCAAAGAAAACTGACTCAAATAAAAGAAATAATCGCCGACGACGATACAATAATAAAAATCGCGGACAAAATAAGAAGACTGAAGCAAAGTCGAGCAATAACTCCAGTGGAAACAATAAAAACCGACGCAAATTTTCAAAGAATAGAAGACCAAAAAGCTTAACACCAAGCAGAATTGTACAAAAGTACGAAAATCTTCTCGAGCAATATGTACAGGCCAGAAGAAAGTTCTTTGAAGTTTTTGGCCGTGGTTCTACCAAACAAGTAGATAAAGTTGAAAGAAACTATGATAACGCACTTAGAAATTTAAGAAACTTTGAGTTTGATCTCAAAGAAGACTGGCAAAAAGATGTGCTTAATCAAAAAATTAATGGCTACCCAGAGGATCGACAGTACTCTTCAGAGCACAATTTAACTCCAAAAGGAGATGAGATCTCTCATGTGGGTGATTTTGAAGATCCTCACCTCCTACCCACTCAGAAGGCCAGTAATTGGGCCGAGGACACAGAAGAGTCTATAGGGACGATGGAAGACTATCAGCACTATAAAGATAACGTAGTTAAGCATTAAAAAAGCCGGTCAAATGACCGGCTTTTTTAATCTGAATTTCTGGGATTTATTTCTAAGAATTAGAAGACATTTTAAACGTTGATGCTGAGTCAGCTGCTGCAAACTCGGACTGAGTGCTCACACTTTCATTACTTGTTCCAGAATGAAGACTTTTTACCTCTGCTTCCTGATTTAAATTAAGGTAATTATTTAATGTTTCCTCGTGATCAGCTAGAATAGCGGCCTTTAACTCCTCTGGATTGATATCTAAAACATCAGACACCTTAACCAACATTTTTAGTGGGATATTACAAAGAGATCTCTCTACATTGCTTATAAACTGTCCATTTTTATATCCGAGCATATGTGATAGCTCAGACTGAGAGTAAGCTCTCGGGTGCTCCAATCTTTTAGTGCGAATTAACTTAGCAATGTGCTTAAAACAACGCATGACATCTCCTACATCAAATTTTTAGTGTTAGTAATAATAATGATTTTTTTCGGAATGTCTTTAACATTCTTAAAAAAAACTATAAAACAATACTGCCAAACAATTATGAAAAAAAAAATACGAGGAAAATTTTGAAAACACTTGTGTCGTGGAACGTCAATGGAATTAGGGCCTGTGTCAATAAGGGATTTGTTGAGTGGATGAATACATATTCACCTGACATCGCATGCTTACAAGAAATCAAGGCGGAAAAATCTCAATTTCCGGACAGTGCCTTGACAATAGAAGGATATGAAATTTTTATTCACTCTGCAGAAAAAAAAGGTTATTCCGGAGTTGCCGTCTACAGTAAGGAAAAACCACTCCAAGTGATTGACAAAATAGGAATCGAAAAGTTTGATCGCGAAGGACGTGTCCTTATTCTAGAATATAAATCTTTTATCCTATTTAACTGTTACTTTCCTAATGGACAAAGAGATCATAACCGAGTTCCTTATAAGTTAGATTTCTATGATGAAATCTTAAAACTTTATCAAAATTATATTGCCGCGGGAAAAAAGGTTATTATCACAGGTGACTTTAATACTGCTCACCATGAAATAGATCTTGCAAATCCTAAGGGAAATAAAAAAACTACTGGCTTTCTCCCTCATGAAAGGGAGTGGATAGATCATTACATAGAAGCAGGCATGATTGATTGCTTAAGATTTTTTGAACCGAAAACAGAAGGACTCTACACTTGGTGGACCTATCGTAATAATTGTCGCGAAAGAAATATAGGATGGCGTATTGACTATTTTATGGCCTCTAAAAACTTAAAAAGTAAGCTAGCGGCCTGTAAACATCTTCCAGAAGTTATGGGAAGTGATCATTGCC
>JBFKKF010000060.1:0-8228 GCA_041631355.1 Bacteriovoracaceae bacterium
CACTCCAGTTGTCTGTAACCAGTCTTTTTGCCACCCCACAAGATCCTTACCCGCTCCATCAGATAGGGCCTGGATAAAGTCTTTAAGCTCTGTATTAGAGTTAGCATGACGCTTGAAATAGATTTGAAGTCCCTTTTTAAAACCCTTCTCTCCAAGATAGTAATGAATTTGTTTTAAAGAAGAAGCCCCTTTCCCATAGGTAATACCATCAAAATTAGCAAATGCCTGAGAAGTGTCTGGAACCTTGGCTTCAATTGGGTGAGTTGTCACTAATTGATCTTCCCATAGGGCCCATTCTTTAGTTCCCCTAAAATCCCTCCAGGCCTGGTTTTTAAACTCAGTGTTTCGACTAACACCTAAATTGGCCATATAAGTAGCAAAACTCTCATTTAACCATAAATCATTCCACCAATTCATTGTTACCAAATTACCAAACCACATATGTGCCATTTCATGAAAAATAACATTTGCTAGTCTTCTTCTTTCTTCTTCTTTTTTAACACCTCGGCTAATAAAGCGTTCAGAAAATGTCACCGCTGCCACATTCTCCATAGCTCCTGCATTGAAATCGGGGACAATAACTTGATCGTATTTTTTATATGGATATGGATGTCCAAAATATTCATCCAGAAAATCAAAGCTTTGTCTGGTAAATGTATGCCAGTCCTCTACCCTGATATATTTTGCTAAAGACCTTCTGATAAAAACACGACTAGGATACTTTGCCTTTTTGTCCGTATACATTTTGTAGGGACCGGCGTGAAGAGACCAAATATATGTGCTAAAAAGCGCACTTTCTGAGAAATACCATGTTTGATACTCTCCCTTGGTTCTTTTTTTATTCGGCAGAACCGATGTAATAACTGTCCAGAGTTTCGGGACTGTAACTTTCATTCTATATGTTGCTTTAAGATTAGGCTGGTCAAAACAAGGAAAGATCTTATTGGCATCAAAAGGCTCTAAATCACTATAGGTATAAACTCTTTTGTCTTCTGGGTCCTCAAATCGGTAAAGACCACTACCATCTCGAGAAAATTGAGATTGAAATTCAATAATAATTTCATTTTTGCCCTCAAGTAATTGATCACCAGGTACCAATAAATAATGACCGTTATACTGAGGCTTAAATTTTGTACCATTAATTCTTAATGCCAAGACTTTACCGTTATAATAGTCAACTCTTAAAGGGGTAGTATTATCTTTTAAGGTGAAATAAATTTTAGAACGACCTTTAAAGTTTTTAGATTTTTTATCAAGATTAAAATCCAAATCGTATTGAACATTACTTACTTTTTTTGACCTATGGAGGGCCTCTTCCTTTGTTAAGACTGGCGCCTCTTTAGGAGAAAGCGCAGGTCGTTTAGGAGCACTGACACAACCTACTAAAAAACAAAATAATAAAACTAATCGTTTATTCACATAGACCTCATATGGTTGAGTTTTAATTTTCTGAAATTCTAAAAACTACAATAGTTTATGTAAAGGCTTAATGGGATGACCCAGTAACGCGTAGCGCGTCACAGATAAAACTTTAACAATAATTGTTTTTTAGTATACTAATATTAACAAACAAATACAGAAGAAAATTTTATGAAAATTATCACCCTATTAATTGCTCTTTTCACGCTACCTACCTACGCAACAGATATATTCATTGAGCCAGGAATCTTTACTGATATGTTTGACGGAGAGACGGTTACTTACGATGACGGCACCAAAGAGTATGAAGGAACACTTAGAAATAGTGACTTAAGCTATGCTATAAAGTTTGGTCTTCATATCGGAAAATGGGAATTTGGTCTAGAAAGTGAAATTTATAATTTTTCTGCTCATTTTAAAGGTAAGGGTAATAACGCCAATTTCGCTAAAGACATTCAGGTTACCTATAATTCTGTATTTGTAGGTTACGAATTTTATCCCAAAAATATTTTCTATCTATCGATCTCTAATACCCCGTATCTATACACTGACAATGAATCCTACGAGGACCATGCGAGTATTTTTTCACTGGAATATTCTTACCATATAAAGGACTGGGTAAGTGTGAACGTAAAAGTCGAAAACTCTTCCCATCTAGTAAACAAAGGTTCTAGTCCGGAGAAATCATTTTCTTACCGAGATTTGATTCTAGTTGGTTTTAGTTTTCCTTTGACATCAAAAGATCATTCCTTTTAACTCCCTGCGTTAGCATGGGTAAAAAATTCATCATTAGTTAACAAAGAGTGTCTAATTTCCTAGATAGAAACAAACAGGGAGAGACATCATGAAACTTTTACTAGCGCTAGCTATACTATCGCTTAATGCCAACGCTCAGCTCATTTCTAATCCAGAAGCCAGATCCATCGCGCAATACCTTGATAATATCTGTCCCGACACTTATTGTGGTGGAGACGTCATATACTATGTAAGTCAGATGGAATGCGTAGAGGATTCATGCTTATTAGATCTTCACTTTGAAAGCTATGAGGACTATTTTAGCTTTGATCAGTTGGAAAAATTAGACAATTTTTCTAATCAAACAAAAAACACCACAGTTACGGTTAAAGATATAACGGATATTTATAGCACCTGTGACAGCTCAACTACAAAAACACCATGTCTTCAAATCACAACCCATTTTACATGCCAATTTAATAAAGTTAAAAGAACTGAAGACTTACAAGATTACTTCTATACACGACTACTTGATGAATGTCTTCCATCGTTAGAAGATATCATCTACAACCAAACGCAGGAGAAATTATGAAGCATTTAAATATAGTCTTTCTTACTCTTACAGTACTTGTTTCAAGCTCCATTATGGCAGCACCCATTGAAATTAGTAAAAGTACAGAAGTCATTAAATACAATACCCATGAAGAAATCGTACATGACTCATATTTAACAGTGCAAAGATTTCTAACTGAAGTAATGGCCGATAAAGGATGTACATTTATCTTAAAGAGAAATGTCATTAAGCTTCCTGGACTATTTCGTAAGGGGAAATATGAAGCTAAATTTGAGGCCAAATGTTATGAGACAGTAACAGATATTGATTTGAAGCTTGCACTTGTTCTAACTGACCTAGATATAGAAGTTCTGTTTGATTTTACTTATGAAGAAGCTAACGGTTCAAAAAAGAATCTTAAAGGATACTATATTCTAGGTAATGGAGAAACTAGGCCATACCAACTAGACTTAGCTAATTATAGAGACATAGACTGGATTGTCTTCAACTAAAATAGCGCATGTAAGCGCAGGATAGGACCTTGATAAACGAAGTTTGGATAGGCCACTGGTTGCACTTCATTACTAGTTATTGCTTCTTTAGGGGTACCCAGAAGCATCAAAAGATTCCAGTCATAGCCTGCACCTACAATTCCTGTAACCCCCTTCTTTTCAAATACATATTTAACACCAAGTTGTCCACTGGTATGGATAGCAAAGATACCGGGCTCATTTTCGGTAATCGTTTTATTAAACTCACTTTTAACTGCATCTTCGGCGACTTTCCCAATTTTAGATGTACCAAAACCAAATCCACCGAAAAAATTAAAAAGAGCGCCAAGTCCAGGAGTGATATTTTCTGGATGCAAAAAGTCGTGTTTAAAATAATCCATACCAAAAATAAAGGAGGTAATCTCTGCTTCGAAATCCTCATCAAAAATAGTAGGCCCTGACGACTCTCCAGGTCCTAATAAGGCAATTTCAGTGGGAATTTTCCATTTAGTTTTTCTAATCCCAAATGTCATAGGAGTCCCATTAAAAATAGTAGAATAATCAATTTCTGTAAAACTATAGGTTTGCTCAAACTCTATATCCCTAGTTTGCTCAGCAGAAATAGTACCGCCAAAATAGACGCGTCCAACAAACTTTCCTCGCTCTGAACGAATACTAATACCTTTAATTCCCAAATACCCCATGAATTGGGAAGCTTTTTCTAACCCACCTGTTTCTTTTTGAGCATTAAATCCTACCTTAAGATAAAGCTCCTTATGCTGTATATCACCTTCAACAATAGTATAATTAGCAGACTTAACCGTATAATTGGCATTGGTATTATCTGCATCTTCAATATGATTCCACGTGGTTTGACGGTAGCCCACCCCGGCCGAGACACCAAATTTATTTTGTTTTTCGAAGGGATTTTCTTCTGGTTTTATAGATTGATCTTTAGCCTTCTCTGTAGAATCTTTCGGCTGCTTAACATCAGATACATTTTTTTTCTCTTCAACTTTTTTCTCGGATGGTGTTTCTTGAACTGATGGCTTTGTGGGCTCCGATTTATCTTGGGCCTGAGTATTTAAACTTAATAAAAGAATACAAAAGAATAATACCAAATTTTGCATAGGAAAAGTATAACAGGGAATCTGTTATTTAATATGCGATCAAAATATGCCGAAACTTAAAACTTACTTAATTTAAATAGGTAAGCAATCTACTTATCTAAGCTCATCAATTGTTAGTGGCTCTATGCGCTCAACTTCGTTTTCCTGATGGCGGTGCATGGAAATAACATTATAGAGAACACCTCTAGCACGATTGGTTCGACCTAATGGCCTATGCTCAGGAAGAGAATGCCAGGGAGTAAAGCTTAAATTCTCACAGTAATCATTTTTATGATCTGTATCAAACTCTTGAATAGGGATCTCTATTTTGGCAACCCTATATTTTTTAAACTTCCACTCAATAGTAGGGTCTTCCACAATCTCTTTGCTTCTGAAATTTATGGGTTGAATCCAAAAATCCATACATACTTTTTGCTTATTTAATGTTGCTTTTAGGGAGTCACGCAAATAATTTGGTTGATCAGGTGAACTTGGATCAACTTTTAGGGCTACATAGTTTTCATTACTACATTGGACTCTTTTAGCACCAAACTTTATGGCCGTTTTAGTAGGATCATCCACTCCACCTAAACGATAAGGTGTAGCACTAAAATAAGGAATATTTGCTGGATTAGTATACTGCATGACTTTCTTTTGCGCTTTTGGCAGGGCCACCATGGCCTTAAATAATGCCGGAGCCGCACCTGGATTAGTCACAAGTCTTTTTAAAGCGGCCATAGGTCCATGATTGATCATATCAAGAATCACCATATAATCTTTTATATTTTTAAGAAAAAATATAGGCGCGCCAAACATCAAGAAGTCTTGAGTCATAGCATTTTTTTCATCCGGTAGAATCTTATCCCCTTCCACACCAATTAACTTTAAGGCCATCCCTCTTAAATCCTTAGTGTTGTCGTGAAAATTAGCATTAGAATGGTTATTAGAAAAACGCACTATTGTGTCATAGGTTTTATTTTTAGAAAAAACTCCATCGCGAAAGCGTAAGGGTAATTTGGAATTATCCACCTTAAATTTAGCGATGGTACAACCGTGGGATTTAGCATGAGCATCTCTTTTTACCACATCATCTTCGTTGGGGTAATCTCGTCTTAAAACGGAGATGGCATCAACGAAAACCTCATGGATTCGCTTGTATTCACTTTCAGCACTTCCTCCTTCATAGGATTCATGTAAGGCCCTATCTAAGGATTCCTCACCAAGGTAAGCGCTATGTGAGCCATTTTCAATATGAGTTGTTTCACCGGCAAGAACTAAGTTAGGTAATAAAGATAATAATACTAGAAAGCAGTGTTTAGTCACAAGTATCCCCCTATTTTTTAGAGGTATGTATCACAACAGTTAATGCGTCGCAATAAGTTGTGGCCAGAATATAATAATTATAGTTTGTTAAGACATTTCAACAAACAAATGCAAGGACTACAGGTAGACTCCTGAAATTACTAGATTATTGGTTAAAAAGACTGTTAGATCGAATTATAAATAATTTGATAAACGAGTAAAAAAATCTCTATCACAACTAGTTGGAGCCTCTTTGGCCTGTAGCTCAGCCTCAGTTTGATTGACAGGATAAGTATACTTCTTAACTTTACTTTGTAGTATAAGATTTCTTACCAGTTTTTTTACCACAGCTTTAGCAATATTTCTCTTGGCCCTTCCTCCCCAAAGACATGAAGCTTTGGGGACATGAATAAATCCGAAATTAAACTCTGGGTATTTAGTACTCATATTAAACAATGTTTCATTGCAAACAAAACTTCCGGCATTATTACTGATTTCTACTTTGTTTTTATCACTGTCGGCCAGGTTACAATAAGCATCCCTCCAATCAATTGTACTCGTATAATGCTTTGGAAAATTTGAATCAATAACTTGACCACGATAAACAACACCAGCATTATCAGCGGTGCCGCTTAGCCAATTATAGGCCCTAGTCTCTAATTTGGCCCTACCACAGCCAGTTTCTCCAAAAGACAAGATGAGCTCAGGGCGTTTTTGCATAGAATGAATACAATCAAGAAGAATTTCCGTGGCCTTATGATAGACAGTTCGTAGCTGACAAAATTTTATTTCTTTATTTGGAAATTCCTTTTGCAATTCATAGACGATACTCCGAGCTGTTTTAGTCGAATTATTGCCAAGAGCAATTTTACCGAATGGATCAAAACCAGTTAAAAGAATGGAGTCTATTGCATATGTACTCGAACTTATTGTTATAAATACAAGTAATACAGACCTAAAGAATAAAAAATTCAACCTCTCCCCCAGAATATGTGAATATACAATTATGTGTAATACACATACCGCTTACGGGTATCAATGTTTTAAGTTAATTTTGTATTTTTTATAAATTTTTTCTTCTAGACTAGAAGGAAGAAATAATAATAATAATAACTCCAAATGCTTAACTCAAAGAAAATACTTAAAAAGGAAGGTATACACTAAACGTCGCCCCCTCACCCGGGGTAGAATTAGCGTCTATTTTCCCACCGTGAAGAGCAATAATCTTTTGACAGATAGCAAGGCCTGCACCTGTTCCAGGAACACTTTGATCGTGGAGTCTTCCGAGCATTTCAAACGCTTTAACTTTGTTTGAAGGATCAAAGCCTTGGCCATTGTCAATAACATCAATTCTCCAAAAACTTTGCTCTCGTATCGCCTTAACAGAAATGTCCAGTGGAACCTCTTCCCGTTTAAACTTAATTGAGTTTTGAATAAGGTTTTGAAATACCTGAGACAATAAAACCTTATCACCACGTACAACAGGAAGACCGCTAAAGCTCAGATGGCCAGAACTTCCAACAAGAGACTCTTCGAAAAGGTCTCGAAGTTCTATAAACATAATATTCAAATCAATCTTCTCTTTTTCAACCTTCTTATTGGATAGAATGGATAACTCAAGGATTGCATCAATCATATCCCTCATTCTATCAATACTGGATTTTATTTTTTCAATATACTTTTTAATAGCTGGCTTGGACTCACTATTCATATCGTCCACCACCAGTCCAATTAGCCCTTCAATTCCACTAAGAGGGGTCTTGAGGTCGTGACTTATAATATGGGCAAATTTAGTTAACTCAGAATTTTTTTGTTTGAGTTGTAGCAAAAGCTCTCTTTGGCTAAATATATCTTTAAATGAACCTGTCGTTGTATAGGCCAGAGCTACTTGATAAGTTAAAAGGCCAAAGCCTCCAGCAAAAATCAGGTGCGCATACCACCACAGGTGGGTCCAAGCTTTTGGAAAAAGAAAGGCCAGACTAGACTGGGCAAATAATAACAAAGAAAAATTAAAAACGGTAATCGTATCAGAGTTGATTTTTTTTATATATGAAAAGAGTATGGTTAAAAGACACACGGAGAGTGCAGATATCTCTATAGTGCATCTAAGCCATTTCTCTCCCGCATAGGGCTGATGTGCAATATAGGCAATAAGAAGACAAATTATTACAAAAATAATGATCCATTTAAATATTTTTCGCTTAATTGGAAACTCAGAGCTAAATGAGGTATCAAGTGAATATTTACAGATGGCCGTGAAAAAACATAAGGCCATCACAAGTCGTGACATAGGGCCATAAAGGATGAAAAGCCAGATGTTGTCTTCAGCGATATTGGTTAAAAAACCGTGGGGCGCATAAATAATAGAAAAGCTTAGAAGACCTATAACAAGCCAATATTGAAATTTATTTCTACTTTTAAGAAATGCTTGAAACGCAATATAAGTTACAAAGAGACTAAAACTTATTGCGAACATAATAACAATAATATGAAATGTTGGAGCCTTGGCAACAAGTCCCTCTCCAATATAAGTATAAAAATACCAAGTAAGACAACTGGGAATAATAACAACTGTCATCTGCAATATGAAAATAAGCAAAACGGAGATTTTTTTAATTA
>JBFKKF010000061.1:0-8179 GCA_041631355.1 Bacteriovoracaceae bacterium
GTACTTTGTACAACAGTTTATACCAGTATGTTGGATGCAATTGCAGCTGAGCACGCGACAAGAATGACAGCGATGGATAATGCGACAACAAACTGTAAAGATATGATTAGAAGTTTAACATTAACAATGAATAAATTGAGACAAGCAGCGATTACAACTGAATTAACAGAAATTGTATCGGGTGCTGAATCATTAAACGCTTAAAGGAAAGTAATATGTCTGAACAAAATGTAGGTGTAATTAGACAAGTTATGGGGCCGGTAGTTGATGTAGAGTTTACAAACGGTAAACTTCCAGAAATTAACAACGCTCTTAGAATGACAAACAAATCAATTGAAGGAGGGGACTGGAACTTAGTATGTGAAGTTGCTTCTCACCTTGGAAATAATATGGTTAGAACTATTGCCATGGATGCGACTGAAGGTTTAGCAAGGGGACAAGAAGTTAAAGATACAGGGGCTCCGATTCAAGCTCCAGTAGGAAGAGAAGTCCTTGGAAGAATTATTAACGTAATTGGTGATCCCGTTGATGAAGCTGGGCCTGTTAACGCAAAGAAATCTTATTCAATTCACAGAGAAGCTCCAACATTTGCTGACCAGTCAACAAAATTAGAGCCATTTTATACAGGAATTAAAGTTATTGATTTACTTGCACCATACTTAAAAGGTGGGAAAATTGGTCTTTTCGGTGGTGCCGGTGTTGGTAAAACCGTATTGATTATGGAGCTTATTAACAATATTGCTACTCAACACGGTGGTCTTTCAGTTTTCGCTGGTGTTGGAGAGCGTACAAGAGAAGGTAGAGACCTTTTTGATGAAATGAGTGAGTCAGGGGTTATTGATAAAACCGCACTTGTTTACGGACAGATGAATGAGCCACCAGGAGCGAGAGCTAGGGTTGCACTTACTGGTCTATCAGTAGCAGAGTATTTTAGAGATGAAGAAAAACAAGATGTACTTTTCTTCGTAGATAATATTTTCCGTTTTACGCAAGCTGGTTCAGAGGTTTCTGCACTACTTGGACGTATTCCTTCAGCAGTTGGTTATCAGCCAACACTGGGTACGGAAATGGGTGCTCTTCAAGAGCGTATTACATCAACAAAAGATGGATCAATTACATCTATTCAGGCCGTATACGTTCCTGCGGATGACTATACCGACCCAGCTCCAGCAACAACATTTGCTCACTTAGATGCAACAACAGAACTTTCAAGAGCAATTGCTTCTCTTGGTATTTATCCTGCGGTTGATCCTTTAAGTTCAACATCTACTATTCTTGCACCAGACATTGTTGGTGATGATCACTATCAAACAGCAAGAAGAGTTCAAGCAGTTCTACAAAAATATAAAGAACTACAAGATATTATTGCGATTCTTGGTATGGATGAATTATCTGAAGAAGATAAGCAAACTGTTGCAAGAGCAAGAAAGATCCAAAAATTCCTATCTCAACCATTTTTTGTTGCTGAGCAATTTACTGGGTTAAAAGGAAGATTTGTTAAAATTGAAGATACTATTGAAGCCTTCAAAGCAATTCTTGATGGAAAAGTTGATGATATTCCTGAACAAGCATTTTATCTTGTAGGAAACTTAGACGATGTAAGAGAGAAAGCTGCGAAGCTATAAGGATTTTAGATGAGCAATTATAACTTAAGCATTTACACACCAAATGGGGTTGTTGTTGAGAAGCTTCAGTGTAACGAACTGTGTGTACCAACTGAGTCTGGTATGATTAATATCCTAAAGGGTCACACCCATATGTTATCAAATATCGATACCGGGATTTTGACCGCTAGAATTGATCATGGTCAAGCACGACACTTTACAATGGCCGGTGGTCTACTTAAAGTTTTAGGTAATACAGTAACTGTTCTTGCTAAAACATCAGAGCATCCTGAGCAAATTGATATAGAAAGAGCTCAAGCAGCGAAGCATAAAGCAGAATCAAGGTTGAAAGAGCCACTACCTACCGTTGTACAACTAAAATTTCAACGAAAGCTTGAGAGGGCTAAAAACCGACTAAAATTGGCGAATTTAAAATAACGACAGACCCCGCGAAAGCGGGGTTTTTTTTGGTCCTATAGAACCAACTTAAAATGAGTACTCATTTGCTTATTCACAAACTTTCATAGAATATTCAAAAAATGACATAAAGCACTTGCCGCATATGGAAATAAAATAAAATCCTAATAAAATTATATATGTGAAAGTACGTAATGGATTACATATTTTAGCGCTTTTTTCTATAGTGTTCGCACTTAAGATGAAGTTGAATGAAAGCTTTGAAAAGAAGCTTGTAGAAGTCAATTTGGACATTCCAAGTACAACAAAAACGATCGCAAAAAATGTAGAAAAGGCGAAAAAATCAGAATCACTAAAAGTAGAAAACGTAGAAGCAGTAGATATATCGGATGTTGAGGGGCTAACAGACTTCTATGACAATAGTACAGTAGCACAAGCACAAAACGATGTAGGAAAGAAGGAAAAGGTCGAGTTTACAACGATTAAGAAAAAAATCGAACTTCCTGCGGTGGAGGCACTAGAAGAAGTAGTGTTAATAGATAGTAATAAACGAACAATTACAGAGCTTCAGCAGGAGTTAAGCTATAAAGAGATACAGGTAAAGCCCAAAAATATAGAAATACATATGGAAAGGATTGCCTGGAGCAAGTTAAGTATAGATAGTGAAAACTATAACCACATAGAGAGAAATCAAAAAATGGAAGTTGCATCAGTTAGAATTTCTAAACCAGAAACGTCTACTGATAGAAATAATAATAAAGAGCCAAATGAATCAGAAGAACTTGTCTTTTTTGACTATTCAAAAATTGAGAAGGTCACTGATGAAGATCTAGAGTCGCCACATCTGGAAGAACAAGAAACACAAGATGAAAGTCCTGAAATTGCATCAGTAATTAGTAAAAAAGCAGGAATTTCTCCTTTAAACTTGGTGAGTAAGAGCATTAAGCCAACTCCGAAAACAGAAATTGTGAACTTGGTACCAGCTAAGACAACTCAAAAAGTGAAGACAGCGATAGGGACAGATAGAGATGCTCACAGTGATTACTTAAAGACTGCTATGGCAGCACAAAGAGAAGCAGCTAGTGAGCCAGCATCAAAGGCTTCAAGAAGTGAAGATGGGAAACGATCCAACGGTTTTCTAGTTTCAGACACTGATGAACAAGTCAGTGGTTGCCTATCACAAAATGTCATGGAAGAAGAAGTGAAGGGTGAGTACTCAATTAGTGTATCTAGTGTGAATGGCCACTCAAATAGAGATTTAACAAATTTTCAAGTAAGGTTTCAAGATAATTTAGATGATATTAAAGAGGACTTTGGTACCGGAGTTGTTAAGTTTGATTACTCTATAAGCACAAAAATGAATGCGAGAAGAGGCCTGGTATTATCATCAAATCATTACCCAACAGCAACTGATATTGTTATCGATGGAAGAATCAATAAAGCGGACATTCCCCTTTTTACAAGAAAATATTTTGAAAGAATACTAGATAAATACGCTCTGCGAGGTTTTGGAGCACATATTTTAGTGGAATTAGATGATAGAACAGAAGATCTGGACCTCGACATCAAAAATAAGTATGAGAAAAAATTCTATTTAAATAAGTCTTTTAAAATTGTTAACAGAGGAGACTCAGACTATCTATATGTTTTATATATTGGAGTTGATCCGGGTAATATAAAAATGAACTTTAGAGATATCGATAATAATATTATCTCTAAAATCATTCATGGGGTTGAAGGAGAAATATACTTTGAACCGAACATGTATAAAGAAGCGAATAGAGAGAGAGTCGAATTTTATAACGAAGGTCTTTTAAGTAATTGTAAATCCTTTTTAAATATATCTCCAGAAAAAATTAGAAGCTGGAACAATTCTCACTATAGAGTGAGTAAAGAAACACTAAACAAAGTGACGTTAAAGAATATGAAATACTCCATGGGTGCAAGAAAGTATCTTGAGTTGAATCACTTAGAAGAGAAGATATATATGGGCTTTTGGGGCAATAATAAGTTAGAAGTGCCTGAAGAAGACTATATTGAGCATGCCTTAAGCTATTTCGATACAAGAGGTGGTGAGTGTGTAGTGCAACTTAATCTAACTAAGAAGGTAAAAGATTATTATATAACTGGAATATCTAAAAACCAGGGTATAAGAACGAATGTTAAAATGCTGGATAGCGATGGTAAATTCTATGATGAAATCGGGGAACAAACCAAGAGAATATTCATCCTAGGAGAAGAGCAAGGAATTTTTAATATATTACTGGAGTACGTAGATGGGAGTACTCAATATTTAAATTCATTGTGTTCAACTAATACTTACTTTGTAGAACAACTTTAATAATTACATTTAAGTTTTGTTCCATAACGCCAATAATTTTTAGGGTATTTAAATCTCAGCTGGTCATCTGATAATCTTAGATATTTTCTATTTGTTAGATTTAGGTCACTGACAATGATAGTGCCCTTTGGAAATTTTTTATCAAAATTTTTAAAGTGGGCATTGAGTTTTTTAGTATATTCACCAGAACTCTTAAGTAGCTTGAAGAAACGTTTTGGATTAATGAAGCACTTTGTTATAAAGACTGAAAGCTTATTAGGATGCTTTAGAGCTTTCTTTTTTGGAGCAAATCCATCTAAAGGATAGATTCGATCCTTGTAAGCAAGAACATGAACGAGTGCAAGAAACTCGGTGTAAAAATTTTTTGAAGCAAAACCGATATGATCATGCTCATAATTATCTAATATGTATTTAAGAGAAAAATCATCTTTGTTTTTGTACTTACGCTTTGCTCTTAAAAGATGTTTTGTACCAGAGTTATATGCAGGAATAGCAAGATCCCATCGTCCAAGTATTTTCTTGTTTTCCTTAATCAAGTGAAAGGCCGCAAGGGAGGAAATAACAGGGTTGGATCTATAATCAAGGTTGGCGCTTATATTAGGCATAAAATGATCGCTAATAAAGGGCATGAATTGCCAAATACCTGATGCCGCAACCTTTGATTCAGCTGTGGTGTTAAAGCTAGATTCGAGAAAGGCTATAGCAAGAACTTCTCGAGGAAGTACAAAATTGTCCAGTTGATGGTGAAGAAAAGGTAGAAAAGGAATTGAGCGTAAAACACCATGATAAACTTTATCTCTTTGCCCGGTCTGGGTTCGGATATTTCTTGCTAGGTTGAGAAAAAAACTTTTCTTTTTCTTTTGGTTCTTTGGAACAACTAATCTGGCCTTACTGATAGTATTTAGTATTTGAGTTTCTTCCAACGAAAGCCTTTTGAAATCTGAAGAACCGAGCTTTGTTAGGGTCTTTTTTAATTTATTTGTGTATTCAAGGGCAAGTTGGGTTTGTAGTTTAGACTTTGCAAAGCGATGGATGTTTGACTTGTGTAGTGGACCAAAGTCTAAAATATGATATACGAGTGCGAGGTTGTCGGTATCATGAATAACAACCTGGCGGGAGTCAAATTGGGTGTATATACTAAACCAAAAGCGAGTAGATTTATAAAAATAATCAGGAACTTTGAAGTTGGTATTAACCTTATTTTCATAGTCTCTTAATATTAAATTGGCCTTAGCATCACTAAGGTAGCTAATAATTTCACCTTCATATTTACCAGATTGATTTTGTAATATTTTCTCCTCTAAGTTGATATAGATCGAATCAAAACTTTGAGGGGGAACAAAGGCGAAGCTGCTAAAAGAAAAAATAAGAAGAAATAGAGTTAAAATCATAAAAATTCTGGTTGACTAAAAATTTGCATAGTTCTTTTGTATCCCGCTTTGACGGCATGTGATGCGGTCTTGGGACTAAGAGAAAATGAACTGGCAAAAAACAGCTTGTAGTCATGGTGAGAAGGATAGATATCTATAAGTTTAACATTAGGGTTAATATTAAGCTTTCGCTCTAAAATGGCCAAAATATCTCTGCGGTGAGCATTAGAAAATTTCTCCTGCTTCATATATTCAGAAACAGTGTTTATTATGTCCACTGCAGTAGCACGCTTTGCTCGTGTGGCAACGATTTTTTTTTGTATAAGTAAATAAATTGATTGAATGGCAATTGAAGGGAGACCATAGTTGACCAAAGAGCCAACTTCATCATGATAATGATAAGGAGTATGTGTCCAGGAGGAGATAATGATATCGCAACCGTTGTCTTCGGCAACATGGGTGGATAGGGTCTCCCTTATTTCACCATCTATATAATAATTTGTTTCACCAGTTACAGGGTGCTTTATAGGGTATGGAGCATAAAAAGGAGGTACGGCCATACTAGCGGCAGCAGCATCTGATACTTTGATCCCAGTTTGGTAGACGGCAGTTGAGTCATGACTTGGGTTAGGATAATTATATCGACCAAAAATAGTTTTTTGAGAATGATCAAGTTGCGTACCAACGATAAATAAATCGGGAATAAAGTCCTCAAAATTATCAGACTCCAATATTCCATCGAGTAGGTATTTTCGAGCACCTTTTGTTGAAAAAGGACCTGGAAACCTGATGATTGGATTAAGCACAGACCTCAAAAACAGGGGAAACTCATCCAGTAAGTGAAATAAATCTTTATTCTTTGTATTAAGTCGAAACTTATTTAGGTGGAACATATGCTTATAGGTAAGGGGCTTCATTTCGCTCTTAGTTAAACCAAAAGCACCATTAATGATTTCTTGAGGTGTATACCCACAAGCAAGAAATATACTTACCATGGCACCTGCACTAGAGCCAACATAGGTACCGATTTCAAGGGAGTGCTTTATGCTGGACTCATTGGTAGTAGAATTGCGGTTTCCAACTAGGCGAAAGCCGAGCTCTTCTAAGGCCAATGTAACACCAATATGCCACGCAGCAGCTTTAACCACACCACCTGAAAGGACTAAGGCCGTGTTTTTATTCTTAAATTCCGATAAATCGTAGTTACCCATGTTTAAAAGTATAGATTAGTACTTCCTTAAAGAGAACTGCTAAACGAATTTTTTGCACATTTAGAGAGAATTAATTAGAATAATCATGTGACAAAAAGTCCAACCAAAAAAGAAGGTTATTTTTATGGAAGGAAAATGGCTTAGTGTACTTGAATATGCTTCTTATAAAAAGAAATCGATTTCAACAGTAAGAAGATATATTAAGGCAAATAGAGTTAAGTTTAGAGAAGAAAATGGTAAGTACCTTATCTGGGTAAAGAACTATATCAATTCAAAAACTGTTGAGGAGAAAAAGCATCTAGAAATTGCTTTTGAACTTGAAAGACTCAAAAAAGAGAACGGGGAACTCAAGCAAGAGTTAGCTGAAGCTAAGATGCTTATTCAACTATATGAGCAGGGAAAATTTTTGGAAACACAGGATACTAAACTTCCAGAAGTACCAAGTAATCTATGATGAGAATTTTATTTTTTCTAATAATTATTTTTACTTTCAATGCTAGGGCAGAACAATATAGCCTTAGAGATTGTTTGTTATTACCTATAACAGACACAGCAGGTCACTCACTTGGCTTTGAACTCTATAAAAACATAGAAAGAAGTATAAAAAATGAAAAGTGGTGTAATTATAAATCGAGTTCAGAAGTATTAGAAGTATTTGAAAAGTATCGTGATAAATTGCCCGAATACCTAGAGGATGAAAATGTAATCCGAACAGTAGCTGATAGAATGCGAGTTGGGACGCTCATTCGCATAAAATTAGAGTATGAAATAGATAAGCTTAAAATACAGTTGGATATTGTGGGTGAAAACGGAACAGATATCTACCTAAGTGAAAAAACCATAATTAATAAAATTGAAACCACTCTAGCACTTACAACAATTCAGAACTGGTTGGAGTTATATAAAACGACAATACCTTATCAGGGTCGGGTTTTGGGTGTTCTGGGTGATCAAATAACATTTAACTTTTCCAAAGATATAAGACTAAATATAGGACAAGAATTTAGAGTAAGAAGATTAATTAAAAAAAGAAAGCATCCCTTATTAAAAAAAATAGTTGAATGGGATACGATTAGCATTGCTAAAGGTAAGGTATTTAACCTCTCCAGAGGGCAAGCTCTTGGTATTATCAAAGTCTATACGGCAGATAAAAAAATTACAGCAGGGGACTGGATTACTTTAGAGAAGTTTAGCGTAGAGAGTAAGCCATTTAAGAGAGAGGTTGAGTATAACCAC
>JBFKKF010000062.1:0-8112 GCA_041631355.1 Bacteriovoracaceae bacterium
ACCTCTGTACTCCATTAAAGTCGTGTATTCGATATACTCGTAACCTAGGCTTTTTGCGATCTCACTTAGGGCGATTTTAGATAAAGGAACTTCTTTTCCATTAACTAACATTCTTGGACTTTGAAACGTGTGTCTGTTTACAATTTGGCCCCCGTACTGTTCAACATTATTATCTATTTCCAGCGAGGCAAGGAATAGCCCTTTATCTTCACTATCGTTTAACATTACCTCTAGTTCCACAGTTCCAGCTGCTGGCAATTTATCACATTCACTTGCAAAAGTGGTCACTGCCCCCAATAACAATAAACTAACTAATAATTTTTTCATATTTATCTCCTAATTAATCTAACCAAATTTCTTCACTGCGCTCAAATGTCACATAAGTGTGCCCACTACAAGTCGTTTCAAAATACTCATGCGTTCCGTTCCATCTGTTTGTGTAGTATCTTCTCGTTGTGCAACGTCTGCCGTCTCTATTTCGATATGAATGGTAACGAGTATCCACTGTATAATAGCTATAACAATCATAACCATCTGTTTCATAGACAATATCTCTGGCGCTACTTACTTCAACCGCCCCATAAATAGCAACACCTGTACTAACTGCAGTGATTATTTTACCTTCTTTTCCACCAATGATTTCTCCAACGAGAGCTCCAATAAAACCACCTAGGACTTTACCTGCTCCTCTTCTTTCTTTTTTCTGATCAATGGTAATGACTCGTCTTCTAGCTTTTTCATAACAGGCCATATACTCGTTGTGGTCGTAGTTAACGTGAGCGTGGTGAGTAGGCACAACTTCTGATCTTCGTTCGGCCTTTCCAATATCTCTGAAACACTCTCTTAGGGCCCTAGAGTTCCAACTTGAAGTTTGTCTATCGCAGTACCTAACAGCATCAGGGCTAGTCATATATTTAACACATTCTCTAAAGCTTAAAGTATCTGAGTCATCTGTCGCATAATCACAACTAACTACCACATCTTCATTAGCGGCATTATTTATACAAAATCTCTCCGTTCGTCGATCAAATGTTCCGTTCTCACAAGCTCGGTAAATATCCGCCTGAGCGGCTAGACTTGTTGAGATTAAAAGTAATACAAATACTGTTTTCATACGCTTCCTATTTATATAGTTCTTGTTAATCCATTAGTTTCTACGATTACTCTTCTACGGCAGCTATGTTCTCTAGTGAGATAAGATATCTACCCATATGACCGCCTCCATTCATGTGTAAGTTGGGAGGAAGAATATATGTAGGACTTATAAAGTCCCCGTTAGAGTCAATTGCGGTAATCAAAAACTCACCACTAACTTCAAAAGTGATCATCGTTGAGTCATATCCGGCCTGGTTATTATCATCCCTCAATAACTTAAACGTAAACATAGCTCCATCACCATAAATCATATTTTCTACAACATCCTTACGTTGAAAAAAGCGATCTGTTTTTCCCCATCCTATATGAAGTAAATATCCTTCGTTTACACTTCCTTCCTTAGGACTACCTCCAAACAATTTGTACCCATATTCTTTTCTTTGCTGGGAGGAAAAACAAATATGAAATCCAGCACGTTCATCACTGGTCACAAATGGTACATGGGGAGCTCCCTTACCATCAGACTGTACTTGTAAAACGGAGCTCGAAACAGGACACTTCCCTCTCATTATACCTCGATGCATAGGGATAGGCTCTATTGAAATTGGCTCTAGTGCTCCAAAATCATGAGCTAACACTGTCTGGATCAAAGCAATACAAATTACAAAAAGTTGTCTAATTCTTCTTATAAACATTTTAAGTTTCTCCTGGTCATAATAGTTCAACCACCTAGAACTTAGTTTTACTAAGTTGCAATATACACGGTTATAAGATTATCTCAGACAGAGAACTTTAAATCTCTCTAAGTCGTAAGGTTTATAGGGGGGTGTTAAAAACCTAACACTCAACTATTTTTTCAATAACTTAGACTTCACAGGCAAAAAAACCTGCCCCAAGCAGAAAAATGAATTATGATAATTAGTAGTGACTATTACTCTTTTGAAGTCTCTGATGATTTAAAACTTTCAGCTTCACGTAAAAACTCTAGATCAATATCAAGCTCTTTAGCTTCATCAGCAATCTTTTCAGTAAGCTCATCTACATCTTGATCTAGCGAATCCCCAGTTAGCTTTTCAAAAGCTGCATCTAGGGCCAAAGATAGCTCATCTGCCTCAGATGTGATCTCTTCTGATTTTTCTTCCTCTACTTGAGGTGCTGATTTTATTTTATGAGAAATAAAACTTGCGATATCTAACTCAGAAGTATCAATTGTATCTTCTGCTTGAGCTTCCACGATATTTACTTCCTCAAGAGTAACTTCATCTTCGTTATTCTCTCCAAGCAATAAGTCAAAAGCAGCATCAACTTCATCTTCGATAGAGTTACTTTCAATATTTTCAGACTCTACTTCTAGGTTTTCTAGCTGAACTTCTAAAGCTTGCTCCGCATTTTCGGACATCATATCTAATAACTCTTCAGACTTTGCTAAGGCTTCGTCTGCATCCATTTCCAGTTCAACCTCAACCTCTAAGTCATCATCTTCCATCTTAGGAGCATTTAATAGTTCCTTAAGCATTTCAATTGTCACCGCTTTAGGTTCCATAATAGAAGTTAATACTTCCGACTCACCGGAAGCTTTATTTTGTTCAATAATCTGTGCTTTACTTACATATTCCTCTAGAATATCGAAAGCAGATTTTTTCTCTACTCCTGCTTCATCATTTCTAGATTTTTCAAGCTGCTTAAGTGATGTTGTAAAAGACGTCTCTGATGCTATTTCCTGAATACTTGCGCTTAATTCATCTAGCTCAAGTAACTCATCTGCATCAAACTTTTTCTTATCACCGTTTTGGACAATCTTTCTAATATCTGCAATTTCTCCAATCTCATTGGCATTTGCAAGTTCTTCTAATTCAATTTCCGAAGGAAGCTGAGTTAGGTCATTTAAATTAAATACTTCTAGAAACTCTGGAGTCGTTGCATAGAGTGATGGTCTCCCCGCTTCATCAGAGCGACCTGCAATCTTTACCAATCTTCTATCCATTAGTGCTCTAATAATATGAGAGCTGTCGACTCCCCTGACACTTTCAACTCCAGTTTTAGATATAGGCTGCTTGTAAGCAATAATTGCGAGAACTTCAATCGCCGTAGGACTTAACTGAAGTGACTGTACCTTAAACATATTTTGAACAAGTCTTGAATACGTTGCCTTAGTTCTAAACTGATAACCTTGAGCAACCTCCATAAGACGAATACCGTGATGCTTTGATTCATATTCAGCTTGAAGTCTTGCAATAGACTCATGAATAACTCTTAAGGGAAGATCAGGGTCAATATGATTTTTAATTTTTTGTAGATTAACTGGCCTATCACTCATAAAAATAATTGTTTCAATAGCACCGCAAAGAGTTTCGTAATTTAACCCGGTACGGGCCTGCCATAACTTATCCTCCTGATCCTTTTCATTGAAAAAATCAAGGTCAAGACTAAACTCTTCTTTTGAAAAATCCCAGCTATAATCAATCATACTCATAAAGATACCTCTGTAACTTCAGTTTGCTGTGGAGTTGCAGTTAAATCCTCCACATTTACTTTTTCAACTGCTTCCTCAGGTTCAAAACCGTCGGCCGTTTCAACATCAAAAGAATCAAGGCTCTCTTTTACATCTACGTAAATTTCTCCCATCGATTCATTTTGAAATATTTCTAATTTTTTAAGTCTTGCAAGCTCTAAAAGTGAGATGAATGTAATAACAACCTCATCTTTTCCTTTTTCCCAATTAATAAGTTTATCCATTGTAGTTTGGGAACCAACTGATAGATTATTTTTTAATTGAATCAGTTTTTCTTTGATTGATAAACGATCTCTTCTAACAACTGTATATTTTCTTTTTTCTTTTCTAAGAAAATCAACCATCACTTCTGTGAGAGAGTGTAGGTCCATCGGCATCAAAATAGAATTTTGAATGGCCTTTCTATCCACCTTAGGCTTTACAAAAATATCTTCGTCTCTCTTAGGAAGGCCCCAAAGCTTTTCACCTAAGCGTTGAAATCTTTGTAACTCTTCAAGCTTTTGGATCAACTGAGTTTTTGTTGTAATTTCAAGGTCATCAGGATTAACTATTTTTACTCTTTCTTCTTCATCTTCTGTAATGGACTTAGATTTTATATAGAGAAGAGAAGATGCTAGGTAGAGGTATTCCCCAGCTATATCAAAGTTAACATCTTGAAGTTTTTGAAGATAATCAAGATACTGCTCTGTTATTTTATTGATATCCAAATCCTTGATACTCATCTCTTCTCGCTGAATTAAATGCAAGAGAAGTCCCAGTGGACCATCGAATCGATCTAATTTGACTTGGATATTAGTTTCTATCATTTTATGTGTGTTCCTCTCTCTAAATATTTCACCTTAGTAAACTCAAAAAGTACAATGGTAATTTCTGACCAAAACTTAAAAATGGTTGCAGAACATAATGAATAGTAGGGACTCCTAACATACTAAGGGCAAAAACCCCTAAAATTATGTAGGGAGCGTAAGCTGCAAGGCCTTCATATTTACGCAGCGCCTCTCCATCTAAAAAGGAGGAAACCATCCTGGATCCATCTAGTGGCGGAAAAGGAATAATATTAAAAGCTCCTAGCAAGAAATTGATGAAAACAGAATATTGAAGCATGTATAAAAAAGATGAGTACAGAGAAAAACTATCTGGGACATATACTGCAACAACTGCAAATAAAAGTGCTGATACCGTACCTAAGATAAAATTCGAAAGCGGCCCTGCAAAGCTTACCCAGAACACGCCCTTGCGGATATTTTTAAAATTTCGTGGCACAATAGGAACCGGTCTGGCCCAACCGATCACGGCCCAACCTGCGATAACACCGATCAAAGGAAATATTATTGTTCCCATAATGTCTACATGTGCTGCCGGGTTAAAAGTTAGTCTTCCCTCTCTTTCAGCGGTGTCATCGCCAAACTTTTTGGCAACATAGCCGTGAGCAAACTCATGAATAATGATTGCCAATAAAAAGCCAGGAGCACACTGCATTAAAGTAAAAAGAATTTTTTGAATATCCATCCCCTTTTCATACCAAAATGGTCAAAAAAGGGCTAGGAGATTTTTGATCCCTCTCCTGAACATACTTTATGACGCAACGTAGTTACCAAAAGTCTCCTGGCACCTTGTATAATACTGAAATATGAAAAAAAGAAAGGTCCAAACCGTCGTATATTATCAAGATGAACAAGAGTGTAAATATTTTTTATTGCTTAAAACTAATGAGAGAAGAGGATTTTTTTGGCAGAACGTTACTGGTGCAGCAGAGATAAGTGAAAGTTATAATGATGCTGCTGTGAGAGAAGCTCAAGAAGAAACAAGCTTAGAGGCCAGTAATATTAAACGAGTTACTCCCACCCAACTTCTTTTAACTTTTAGGGACCAATGGGGACACGACGTAGAAGAGAAGGTCTTCATTATTGAATGCTTTAATAAATGGGCGGTTCAACTTGATCCCGAGGAGCACATTGATTTTAGGTGGGTGCCTCAATATGATATAAATAAGGATACCTTTAAGTACAATAGTAACTACCAAGCAATTTTGGAGGCCGTAAAATAAAACTACTTCTGTGTATCATATTATTAAGCCTGAGTTTTTCATCTGCTTCAACAGCAGAAGAGAAAGTCTTAGATGAAGAATTTGAAGTTTTTTTGCAAGAAATTGATGCCTCTACGGATGAAAAGCAACTAAAAGATATCACTGACTTTGATGAACAAGTCGAAACAGAATCTTACGAAGAGGATATCAATGAGAAGGAATTGAATTTTTCTTCTTTAGATGGTCTCAATATTAACAAGGATAAAGAAATTCAGAGGATTTTATCTAGGAGAAACTTGAACCAAAAGATTCGCTATAAAAACTGGGAAACTGAAGCCCTCAAAATTACTTTAAAAGATATTCTTCAAAGTCCAGTTCGTCCGACCTTTATTCCAAGAAAGACAAAACTCATTAATATTGAAACAGATGAAGTGTATTATACAACAAAGAGCATTAATGCCTTGGCATACTCAAAAGTTGATTTCAACAAATTCAGATACATTATTAATAATAAAGGTGAGGTAAAGTTCAAAACAAAAGCTTCTTATTTAACAAATACCTCTACCATTACAAACCTGCACCACCCCCCAAATAGGTTTCAAAGGGTGAAAAAGAAGATTGAAGTAGATAGAGAAGACTCAGACTTTAAATATTCACTCAACTTCAAGTTTCATGGAGGTCTACAGTCTGCCGTCTTTAGTCGATCATTAATTAAAAATGAAACCGATACCACTATGATGCCATTGTTCAGAAGTGAAGGCTTGGTTTTAACGAATCTAGACTTTCTATTCCAGGCAGGGTTTAGCTTTATTTATGAAACCGCCAATAGCGTTGCAACAGATAGTGACCAACTAAACTATCAATCTCTATCTTTTGGACCGGCACTAAGAACTCACCTTTTATCCGAAAACTGGTACCTGGAATTACAACCACGACTCTCCATTTTTTCTCAAGTATCTTCAGTTACGGCCAATAAATCATTTGAACTCAGTGAAGCATCATTACTGTTTAGTCTCGGAAGAGAAAGAAAGTTTTATAACTCTGGTAAGTATACTTATGGATTCAACTTTCAAAGAAAGTGGCTAAAAGTAAACGCCACAGATAATGCTGCAGAAATATCTTCAGAAAATAATTATGATGATAGTATCGCTATTTTTATAGGTCATAGGTCTGATTGGATATGGTAAAACTTCTAGCGCTAACAATACTTTTTCTCTCTCTAAACTGTTTTGCCTTAGAAGGGACGGTCACTGTACTCGAAGCTCCTTTGTTTTCAGTGCCAGATGAAACATCAAAGGTCATCCAATACCTTCGCAAGGGAGAATATCTATATGTACATCCAAGGGAAGTAGAGACTTCTGTATATAATGACACTAAGTTTGATCATACATCTGAAGCGATCAAGAATAAAAATCCTGACCCTTTGTTCCCAGCAGATTTCTTAGAAAATGATGATCCCAGCGGCAAGTTTTATAAGACAATATCAAAATCAGGAAATGAAGCTTATATCTTACGCGAGCATGTGTTTATAAACTTTAATGATAAAAGGGAGCTAGAGCAAGAAATTAATTCGGTAGATAATACCGATTATCGTATTTCAGAACCCCTCCCCGAAGACTACCCGCTTTTAAAACAAGGGGGATATAAAGGAATGTCCAGTCTTGGTTTTGGTAGACCAACTTTTGGCGCCTATAATTACAATCAAAATATATTGGACTCAGGTTTTGATTTAGCTAAAGAGCTATCATTTACTTGGTCCAGAGCAGAGCTAGTGAATCAGGCCAAGCGATTTTTCTTTGGGGCCAAGGGCTCTATTTACTTTGGAAGAACAACGTACTTACTTACTGCCCAGGAGGCTTCCCAACAAAACTTTAGAATCGCTATTGGTCCCTACGCCTCGTATGATGCCTACAGAAACAAAAAGACTGCATTAAACCTTAGTACCTCTTTCCAATTTATTGCCCTCGACAGAATGGAGATTACCATCAAAGACTCGGCAACTAACGAGAGCGAAATCAGAGACTTTGATAGTGCTTTTGGTATCATTATGAATCTGGCCGGAAGTTATCAGGTGTATGATTTTTTTGACTATTTTGATCTAGTGCTGGGAACTAATATTAATATATTGACCACCAGAACCTATAAAGCAAATGATTCCAAGCAAGATGCCAATCTATGGGGCCCTGATCAGTACGAACAACCCTTCAATATTGAAATCAACTATTTCCTAGGGCTACAGAGCTATTACTAGGCAAAGATTTCCTGGCCCAAATAAAAAGTAAAATAAACTCAACTCTAAGTTTTTTAAGTCGAAAAAGTTTATAACTAACACGACTAAATACTAGGAGGGTATATGTCAAACACAGCTGAATTCACAAAAGAAGTTCTTTTTCAAAAACTTGGACAAACTTGGTACATTTTTACAGAAATAAATGAAGAGGTTATTTACTCTGCGATGCCAGATGGAATGGATCCAAGA
>JBFKKF010000063.1:0-8003 GCA_041631355.1 Bacteriovoracaceae bacterium
CAAGTAAGTATTTTCCTATATTATCACGACTTTTGGTGAAATTATTTCCGATTTCATTAATCAACTTAATGAGTTCAGACTCCGAACGAAATGAGTAAGCTAAAGTTTTTTCTAAATTATCTAAAGAATATCTATACACAGTAATTCCAGATTTATATCATAAAACTAACAATAATTTTGTTATACACTAGGTTGAGTGGAGTTAGAATGGAAATTGATAAATTAAAGCACAAATTACTGGAAGCTAAGGCCGTACTTGAAACAAGAGTCGAAAAGTTAGAAAAAGATAAGAAGCGATCTGGGAAACATCTAGACCCTGACTCACAGGAGCAGGCCATCGAAACTCAAAATGATCAAGTGGTAGATCATCTTGATCACCTTGAAAGAGAGGAGTTAACTAAAATCTATAAGGCGCTCAATAAAATTGAACATGGTGAATATGGTGTCTGCGAAGAATGTGGTAATAATATATCCGAATCCCGTCTTAATGCCTTGCCCTATGCAGATATTTGTATTGAGTGTGCTGAGTCAAACTGATACAAATCATAAAGTTATCCCACTTAGATTAGATTGATATTATTTATTCGTTGATATGAATTAGCTCAAGAGGAGAATTCATATCATGAGAGTATTAATTTTAATTATTAGCTTATATACAAGCTATCAGGCTTGGGCCAACACTCTAGTCGCCGCCTACCGTAGTGACATTAGAGATAGCGTCATCCGAAAGTCATTTAATAGCGAAAAATCTGAACCGAGATCGAATGATCTTGTAGAGGATTTATTACCCCACCTGAGTATAGAAAGAAATATCTTTACTCTCTCAAAAAATAATTTATCCGATGCTCACGTAACGACTCTCCCCTGGTCAGATGATTATTGGCCTATATACAAAGGGATTCTAGGTACACGCTATATGGACTCAAGATTTTCGGATCTCTATAGTTGGCAAGAAGCACATAATTTTGTGGAAAAATATCAAGTCTCAACAGTGATTGAACAAGGATTGATTGACAATTTATCGCCCGCTGAAAAATACGATTTACTCATATCTGAAGATGAAAATATCCTGACCCAGGCCATGTGGAGCGAAGGTGAAGCTTATCATAATCGTTATGGAGAAGTTGAGCACTGGATGGGAATTTGTCATGGTTGGGCGCCTGCAAGCTTTATCATGCCAAGACCTAGTAATGCAATTAAAGTTCCTTCATTTAATAATCAGTACCAAATTCGATTTTACCCATCTGATCTGAAAGCACTTGGCTCACTTTTATGGGCGAAAGGAAATTTCTATACTCATTTCATTGGGGGAAGGTGTGAAGAACACAATACGGAGCTGGACGAGAATTCTAGACCAGTCAAGCAAGATTGTTTGGATAATAATCCTGCCAGCTTCCATCTAGCGTTAATCCACAGAGTTGGTATTGAGGGAAAAAGTTTTGTGATGGATGCAACTGAGGATTATGAAGTTTGGAATCAGCCCATTATGTCCTATAAAATTCAGTACTACTCTCTTGCGACACATGAACAAGTAAGTTTAGACAAAGCAATTATACCAATCTCCAGTATTACTGATGGACTCTCTAAATTTCGATCTCCGCGCACAAAATATCTAGTAGGAGTGAAACTAGAGGTGGAGTACGGAGTAGAAACCTCTCCCACTCATCTACTCAGTGACTCTAGCGAGCAAGACCGCTCAACTATTGCTTATTATACATATGACCTAGAACTAGATGAAAACTATAATATTATCGGTGGAGAATGGTACTCGGAAAATCATCCCGATTTTTTATGGCTACCTCAGAAGAATTCATTGGCCCAATCTTCCTATGACTATTATTTACTCAACCAAATACCATGGGAAGCGAAAGAACCACTAAATACAAATATTGCAATTTTGGCCAAAAAATCTGCCCGCAAAGGAGTGCCACTGGCCTATATCATTAACTCCCTATTTAACCTTTCTAATCAACACAAGGAGAACTAAATGTGTTATCTATATAAATTATCCTTCCTACTTTTATTTTCAATAAGTGCCTTAGCCGAAGGCCCTGGTGATATAAAGCCAATTTCATTGGAAGAAGTATTTGTCATTGAACAAGGCTATGACTCCAATGATAATATTGAAATTACCGTTCACGCTGAACTTCCAAGTGCTTGCTACACTGCCAATGAAATTAGCATTAACCAGATCAGCTCCAATGTGTTCCAGCTCGAAATGAGTATAAAGAAAAAAAACTTAACAGGCTGTGATAGGTCTCCCTATAAGTACCCAGTTGGTTACACTCAAACTCTCTCTTTAGGTGAACTGCCAGCAGGTGATTATGAAATTTATTATAACCAGCAGCAAAAAAGAAGGTTTAATGTTAAGTCTTCCATCGTTCAAAGCATAGATGAAAATATTTATGCTCCCCTCTCAGATGCCTTCATACCCGAGCTAAACTTTAGCAAAAGGGAATTAAAAGTCGTTTTAACTGGAAATATAAGAACTAATTGTATGTATCTAGAGGAAAAACATATTCAAGTCCTAAGAACGGGAAATGTCTTTGTGGTCATCCCTAAAATGTCCCTTAAGAAAGGAAGCCAATGCAAAAATATAAATATTCCTCTCCAATCCATTGTTTCACTAGGACAGGTCAGGGCCAAAGGCCATTATCTCGTTCATATCCGAGGGCAAAGCGGAATTTCTATAAATAAAGTGTTTCATGTTATTAAAGAGCGCCCATCTCCAGTAAATTACAAATAAAACTATATTGTAAGGGAGTGAAAACTCCCTTACGAAGAACTTAAACATCTGAAATCACGAGAGTTCAACTTTTTATATAATTACACCTAAAACTATTGTTTGCATTACCGAACAGTGATATAGTATACCTATCGTGCACAAGGAGACATAATGTACGTTTGTATTTGTAAGGCCATAACAGATAAGCAGATTGAGGAAGCGCAGAAGATGGGTAAGTCCATGAATGATATCTGTAGAACTCTCGGCCTTGGTACTGACTGTGGGTCCTGTATCCAAGATGCAATGCAAGTTGTGCAAAAAGCTCACCAAACGAAGAATCCTCAAGAAAATTCCAAATCCTATAAGAAAAACCTGTAAAATTCATTCCAGTTATCCTAAACTGCTAGTAATTTATTTACAGGCTAAAGAAAGGATTACGCAATGAAAGGCGATGCAACAGTTATTAATGCACTCAATGAAGTACTTACTCGCGAACTAACTGCAATAAATCAATATTTTTTACATGCCAGAATGCTTCAAGATTGGGGTATGGCAAAGCTTGGAAAACTTGAATACGAAGCTTCGATTGATGAGATGAAGCATGCTGATGAGTTGATAAAAAGAATTCTATTTCTTGAAGGTCTTCCAAATGTCCAAAAACTTGGAAAGGTAAATATTGGGCAGTCTGTCAAAGAAGTTTTAGAATGCGATCTTGCAGTAGAAAATGAAGCCGTTCCGGCACTTAAACAACATATAAAAGTCTGTGAAGAAGTTGCTGATTATGTTTCCAGAGATTTATTAACTGAGATTTTGGCCTCCGAAGAAGAGCATGTCGATTGGCTAGAGACACAATTATCTCTACTAAATGCTGTTGGCGAACAAAACTATATTCAATCTCAAATGAATCCAGAAAGTGCCAATTAATTATTCTTTTTTAGCAGAAGAAAGTAAGCGTACATAACCTGATCTCATATAAGCTTTGGATATTCTTTCAAATAAAGAATCCTTATCTCGGGGAAGATATTTTTTGGGATTGTTTTGATCATCCCATGCAATGGCCTCTAAAATGATATCACGATCTAGTTGAGATATATCTTGATCTAGCTCTTCTGCAAAACTATCACTAAGTACAGGAGTTGTTTTATCAGCTGGCCTAATCGGCTCTGTCGCTGAAGAAATCGCTGTATTATCCTGTGGAGTATTTTGTAATTCATCTTGAGTTACTTGAACTCTTGGCACTGAGTTTTTAATCTTCACTGGACTAGGGGTGAGTTTTTCAAAAGGAGTGCTTAGAAAAGATTTTAATTTCGAAAAATAGCTCTTATTTTTCTTAGGAGGTTTAATCCCTAACCTCTTTTTACGATCCTCAATTTTTTTAACAAATCGCTCATGATCTTTTTTTTGAATTTTTTCAAGTTTTTTGTTAATTTCATTTAGCTTAATATATAGCTTTCTTGCCTCTCGAGAACGTACCAGTCCTTTGGCCCGGATATCGACGATATCATTATGAACTTTGTGACTTTCTTGGAGTAATTTTTTTTCCTCACTAGAAATCCAGTCTCTTCCATTTATAGGTTTAAAAAAACTACCATCATCTTTAATTTTTTCTCCACCATAACATGCCTTTGATTTCAAGCACTCACACTGGGGATCCATTTTCTTTTTCTTCTTCACTTGGACAACACACCCAGTGGGGCCACTATTACTTGCCAAACCCGCTAAGCTTAATAATAGAGATAATAGTCCTAATAATAAATTCCTTTTTATATTCATCATCAATCCATTTAATTAATAACAATTACAAGTAAATACATAGATACCAAATTGTTTCTTTTTTCCAGATTCAGATTTCTTACATTCTTTCCCATAAAATTCAGGAGGAGCTGGTCCTGCAACCGTACCTGTATAGCTACACGATCCACTTGATTGATTGCTATTAGCAATCGCTGTATATTTTTCTTTACAACTAATAGGATCATCCGTTTGAATGACACAGTTAAACTCTGCACTAATTTCTCGTGGTAATTGTCCATTATAATTTCCTAAATAGCCTGATCCTAGATAGCGCTTTAACGGTTTTAAGGAAAAATTATTTACATAAGTGTACAAATATTTTGTTTCTGGTGAATAAAATTCTTTAAATGATGCTGGATTATTTTCACTCTCACTTTCTCCTACTTCCAAGGAAATAGTATTCGTCTCAGGAACAACATTTGAAAATTCCATATCTTTATACTGTTTTTTATAAACGTCATGAGTTGCATTAAGAATACAAAGCTGATCTTTAATTTGTGCTTCTAGTTCTAATATATTTTGCTCAATATCCTCTTTTGAATTTAGTCCAGACTCTAGTCGACTAATTTCGTCCTGATCATCCTTAATAGAAGCATATAATGTCCCCTTTTCTGGATTGTCTTTATCACCGATTATCTCTGCTCTTCCCTGTTGTGCTTGAAGAGATGCTGCATAAGCAATAGTACCAATATTTGAAGCATCAGACGCCACATTTCCAGTTAAGGACATAACCCCATCTAGGATATTTTGAGTTGATCTATTATAGAAGTCTGACATATCAAAACCATATTCTTGATCAATAAAGTAATTTGAATGTGAATCCATCTCAGAGGCATTACAAACAGTATCACCACCTCCGTTACAACCAGAGACACCATAGAGAAAATTAGCATTTTCAAGACTCCAGTAATCTGATTTATCATCGTCTGCAAGATTTCCTGCTAAATTTGCTAAGAAGGTCAAAGCTGCCTCTTGAGGAGTCGTATCTTTAACACCTGGATGAGCACCAGCTTCAAAGTTTCCAGCTGTCCCCGCTGGAACTCCAAAATGTTGAGTGATCGCCGAACCTATATCAACAAGTTGGAAACTTTCACCATCTACCTGAAAATTTACATGCTGGGTATCTTCTCCAACACTTAACTGCCCAAAAAGTGTCCCTTGCAACATAGCAAGAACAGCATATGTTTCCTCCCCAGTTAACTCTATCATTGCTGCAATTAGCAGAGTTGCTGTATCCTTCACTTTATCTTCTGCTTCTTTTACATCCTCTTCGGCACTAGTCACTGCAGCTTGCTCAGATGAACAATCTGGGGCTTCTTGTGGCTCACCTTCACCACCTGATTCTCCGGCCGGTGGCGCCGGTGGATTTTGACAAGCTGATAATGCCGCCTGGGCAGCCTCAAGAGCTTCTTTGGCTTCTTCTAATTTTTTTTGATAATCTGCTAAATCCCCTAATAGACCTGAACCACCTTCGGTTGAAAGACCAGGCTTTCCAATTATTTTAACGATATCATTCATTTTTTTTTCATGGGCCTTTATCATTTCTTCTTTTCGCTCTATGGCCGCATTAAGATTTGCTATCTCATTTTCTAAATTTACAATACTTCTTTCTGCTGCATCTTTTTCATCGAAAAGAGTCGATACGTCTTCTAACAAAGTCGCCATTGTACAGATATAAGAAAGTAATTGCGCCTTAAGATTTTTATTAGTTCCAACAGCACCTCCAGATTCGACAATATCGTCACCTGTCTGAGCAAGACCCAATAGTTTTGCGGTACAAATTTTATGTATTTCTCTTTTACTTACCAGCGACAAGATTTCATTAGCAACGTCCTGAGAAGTATTATATAGTTCATTATCTATTTTGATATCGTAATTTACACACTGAAAATTATTATCACCCCCCAAGCATTGAGTTCCAGACTGTCCCTGGAGCGTTAGAAGTGAGTTATTGGCCAAGACAAGTTCATTTAATCTTCTACTCTCCCTTGTCTGTTCATATAAATCAGTTCCCATGCATGACTGACCTGCCAGAGAGTTTCCAATTAATAAGAGTTGTACCAGAGTAAAAGCTACAAATTGTTTTATCTTAAGTAATCTTTTCATATTATTTATCCGATGGTTTGTTTTCTTGATTAATAAAATCTTGCTTGCACTTAGCTCTTTCTTTTAAGTCAGGAAGCTTGTTACACTCTTCAAATTTATTGAAAGAATTATTTAGATTCTGATTCAAGCGATTTCTATGATTTTCTCTCATCTTGGCAACAGCGTCAGCATCACCTGAGTCAATACTAAGAGTTCTGTTATTATTAAGACCACCGTTTAAAAGGGAGGGCGTTGCAAAAAGAGATGAGCAAGTAAATAGCATAGCTATTACTACCAAACTTTTTAACCTAATTGACTTCATTGCCTACTCCTTCTTCAACACAAAGATATTTATTCTTGTCTTATTGTATTTCCATATGGGTAATGAAAGTACGATAATTAGCATTTAGTAGTTAACATATTGTTTTTCGGACACTTTTGATAAAAACTTTAGTTTATAAGCGTCAATTATTTGTGGCAGGGAATCTCTAAGTACTGGAAATAAAAAGGCCCCTAATCAGGGGCCTTATGGATATAACTTTAGAGTTTTTCTTTGGTTTTTCCTTGATAGATTTGGCGCGGCCTAGTAATTCTCATACCATCAGCTTCAATCATTTCCTTCCACTGAGCAATCCAGCCAGGCTGTCTTCCAAGGGCAAACATAACAGTAAACATATTAGTTGGAATTCCCAGGGCCTTGTAGATAATTCCAGAATAAAAATCTACATTAGGAAAAAGTTTTCTTTTAGAGAAATACTCATCACTTAGTGCGGCAGACTCTAATCCTTTTGCAATATCCAGTAATGGATCCTGAACATTTAATTTCTCAAGGACCACATCACAATAGGCCTTTATTACTTTGGCCCTAGGATCAAAGTTTTTATAAACTCGATGACCAAAACCCATTAATCTAAATGGATCTTCTTTATCTTTTGCTTTTTCAATAAACTTTTCATAGCCACCACCATCTTGTGAAATGGCATCTAGCATCTCTAATACCGCCTGGTTTGCTCCTCCATGCAGAGGTCCCCAAAGAGCATCAATACCCGCCGAGATAGAAGCAAATAAGTTTGCCTTGGATGATCCAACAACTCTTACCGTAGAAGCTGAACAGTTTTGCTCATGATCCTCATGAAGAATTAATAAGACATCTAGTGCTTTTGCCACCTCTTCATTTGGTTTCTCACCTGTCATCATATATAAAAAGTCAGAGGTATAATCTAGACTAGGATCTGAGTCAATAAAGTCTTTGCCTTGACCGTGTCTATAAACTGCTGCTGAGATGGTTTTTAGATGACCAAGTAGCAAAGGAAAAATCTCTTCTTTTTGCTTGTCAGTTAAGTCTTGATCCAACAAGTGTGGATAATGCCCAGATAAAGCTACCATTGCTGCAGAGGTG